>JADGAB010000281.1 GCA_015232245.1 Magnetococcales bacterium
GGGGCCTTTTCAGCCGTGCGTCCCGCATTGCCGCCGGGTCTGAAATTCAACATCCCGAAATGGTTGCGGTTTAGAACATAAAAATTTTCTTAATTATTTTATGCCTTAAAGCCATACAAGGAGGGATCCCCCAGACCCCCCGCTTTCCTTTCAGCATAAAAGCTGAAAGCCGCTTCAATTGGGCACGATGAAGATAATCTCATCCGGATAAACCAACCCAAGATCACGCCTGGCAACCCCCTCCACCATGGCCGGATCTTTTTCCAGAAGCCGGATCTCCTCTTTGAGCTCGTGAATGCGATTTTCCACTTCCACCACTTCGGCGCGCACGGTGATCAGCTCTTTTTCCGTCTGGCGCCAACGCACCAGCCCCTGTCCGCCAAACCACAACAGATACTGGGCCCAGGCATTGGCCACCAAAAGCGCCAAACCCAACAAGACCCCCTTGGACGTTCTTTCGCTCATATCGTACACTCACGCACGTCAACAACCCGAACCCATGGAATCGATCTTAAACCATGCCCATGACCCATACCACCACCGGCGAAGCCTTTCTGCAGTTCGCCATCTCCGCGGACGTGCTGCGTTTTGGCAGCTTTCAGACCAAGGCCGGTCGGCAAAGTCCCTATTTCTTCAATGCCGGACTCTTCCATCATGGCGCGCTGTTGTCCAGACTGGGAAGTTTCTACGCCAAAACCCTCATGGAGGCCCGGATCCCCTTCGACATGCTCTTCGGACCGGCCTACAAGGGCATTCCCCTGGCCGCGGCCACGACCATCGCCCTGGCCCGGGAACACGATCTGGACTGCCCCTATGCCTACAACCGCAAGGAGACCAAGGATCACGGAGAGGGTGGCAACATCATCGGCGCGGCCCTGGCGGGCCGGGTGATGATCATCGATGATGTCATCAGCGCCGGAACCTCGATCCGGGAATCCGTGACCTGGATCCAGCAGGCCGGAGCCACCCTGGCCGGAGTGGTGATCGCGCTGGACCGTCAGGAGCGGGGCACGGGGAGCGCCAGCGCCACCCAGGAGATCCAATCCACCTGCCAGGTGCCGGTCATCGCCATTGCCGGTCTGGAGGATCTGATCCGTCTGCTCGAAAGCCAACCCGGCCATGCCGCGCATCTGGAGGCGATCCGCGCCTATCGGGCCCGGTGGGGTGTGGCCTGATCACTTGAGAGAGAACGACTGCAAACGCGAGATCCAGGGGGATCATCCCCCTGATGGGGTCCAGGGACAACAAAATCCCTGGGACTTCAAGATATCAGCGGCAACCGCGCAGCGCGGCGATCGCCTTGCCGCTCCCCTTGAGGGGCACGGTGTATTCGAAGGTCTTGGTGCCATTGGAAAAACTGACGCGCATTTCACCGCGCTTTTGAATCATGGCCAACAGTTCCTGGGTATCTTCCAGGTACTGCCAGCGCCAGAAGCTGTCCTTGGCATCGGCATCGGGCACGAAGGGGATGCTGCGAGGCTTGCCATTATCGAAGGAGATCAAAACCTTGTCACGGGCAACACCCACTTTTTCCCGTTCGGTGAAGAGTTCACCATAGAAATCCTCGGAAGGAAACAAGGCCAGAATCGCCTGATGATCCCGATCGTTCTTGGCCAGAAGGATCTCCAGCTTGCAGGCCCCTTCGACCTTGCGGACGGTGTAGCGACCGTTCTTGTAGACCTCCTTGTAGGAACCCTCCGCGCCATTCGCCACCCATGGCAGCAAACACAGCATCGCTGCCACAAAAATCCGGGAAACCCCCATGCCATCGACCTCCTTTCAAACCGCGAGGAACGCTCATGCGTTGCGCAATGAGCCATCTCATGCCAGACGGCAACACCTGGAAACGGTGCATTTTATTCAACGGAAATTGCCTGATCCGGCATCACCCGAGTCGCCTGACGTGACAAGGCGACTGGCGGTGACTTTCCTATCATGATAGAAAGAAGCCTTTTTCACAAGGTCCAGAAACAGCAAAAAATCAAAAAAGGAATCCCCATGGTCTCAAATCGCGCCGGGCATTTTGTTCATCAATTGCGGCAACGCATCCTGGTACTGGATGGGGCCATGGGCACCATGATCCAGGGATACGCCTTGAGCGAGGCCGATTTCCGGGGTTCCCGCTTCGCCACCCATCCGGGTGATCTGAAGGGAAACAACGATCTGCTCAGCCTGACCCGACCGGAGGTGATTCAAAAGATTCACTCGGCCTATCTGGAGGCCGGGGCCGATCTTCTGGAGACCAACTCGTTCAATGCCAACGCCATCTCTCTGGCGGATTACGGCATGGGGGAGCTGGCCTACGAGATCAATCACGCCTCTGCCCGACTGGCCCGGGAGGCGGCGGACCGTTTCACCCGTCTGACCCCGGACAAGCCCCGTTTTGTGGCCGGAATCCTCGGACCCACCAACCGGACCGCCTCCATTTCGCCGGATGTCAATCAGCCCGGAATGCGCAACATCACTTTCCGGGAGCTGGTGGACGCCTATGATACCGCCATCCGGGGGCTGGTGGACGGGGGGGCGGATGTGCTGATGGTGGAAACCATCTTCGACGCCCTCAACTGCAAGGCGGCTTTGTTCGCCATTCTGGGTTTCAACGAAAACCGACCGGAGCCTTTGCCGATTTTGATCTCCGGGACCATTTCGGATCGCAGCGGTCGGATTCTCTCCGGACAGACCATCGAGGCTTTCGTGCATGCCACGGCCCATGCCCGACCCCTGGTGATGGGGCTCAACTGCGCCCTGGGGGCCGAGCAGCTGAGGCCGCATCTGGTCAATCTGGCCCGGGCCTCCGAGGCCATGATCTCGGTCCATCCCAACGCGGGCCTCCCCAACGAGATGGGGGGCTACGACGAAACCCCGCAGGCCATGGCCGGAGTCATCCGGGAGTTTGCCCGGGCGGGTCTGCTCAATCTGGCGGGGGGGTGTTGCGGCACCACGCCGGAGTTCATCCGCGCCATTGCCGCAGCCGTGGCGGATCTGCCCCCCCGGGTCGCGCCGGAGCCATCCCTCTTGTGTCGGCTGTCGGGTCTGGAGCCTTTGGAGATCGGCGCGTCGGATACGTTGTTTGTCAACGTCGGCGAGCGGACCAATGTCTCCGGCTCCCGCAAGTTCGCCCGGCTGATCCGGGACGGCAACGACGACGAGGCGGTGGAGGTGGCCCGTCAGCAGGTGATGGACGGGGCGCAGATCATCGACGTGAACATGGATGACGCCATGCTGGACGCCCCGGCGGCCATGACCCGTTTTCTCAACCGACTGGCCGCGGAGCCGGACATCAGCCGGGTGCCGGTGATGATCGACTCCTCCCGCTGGGAGGCCATCGAGGCGGGGCTGCAGTGTCTGCAGGGACGGGGGATCGTCAACTCCCTGAGCCTCAAGGAAGGCGAGGAGCGCTTTTTGGAACAGGCCCGTCTGACCCGCCGTTACGGGGCGGCGGCGGTGGTCATGGCCTTCGACGAGGCTGGTCAGGCCGACACCCTGGAAAGACGCGTCACCATCTGCCAGCGGGCTCATGATCTTCTGACCAGCCGGGCGGGGTTCCGGCCCGAAGAGATCATTTTCGATCCCAACATCTTTGCCGTGGGCACCGGGATTGCCGCCCATGACCGCTATGCCCTGGATTTCATCGAGGCGGTGCGCCGCATCAAGGGGCAGATGCCCGGAGTGCTGACCAGCGGCGGGGTGAGCAATGTCTCGTTTTCGTTCCGGGGCAACGACGCCATCCGGGAGGCGATGCACGCGGTGTTTCTCTATCACGCGGTGCAGGCCGGGCTGGACATGGGGATTGTCAACGCCGGCCAGTTGGCCATTTACGAAGAGATCGACGGAGAGTTGCGCACCCGCATCGAGGATCTGCTGCTGGTCAGAGGGGAGGACGCAGCCGAGAAGCTGCTGGAGCTGGCCCAGGGGTTGAAGGAGCGGGAGATCGGTGGCCGGGGGGAGCGTCCGGAGGAGCTGGCGTGGCGGGGATTGCCGGTGGAGGAGCGGTTGATCCATGCCATGGTCAAGGGGGTGGACGCCTTCATCGAGGCGGATGTGGAAGAGGCCCGGTTGAGGGCTGCGGATCCTTTGTCCGTGGTGGAGGGGCCTCTCATGGCGGGCATGAACCGGGTGGGAGAGCTGTTCGGCGCGGGTCGGATGTTTCTGCCCCAGGTGGTCAAGAGCGCCCGGGTGATGAAAAAGGCGGTGGATCTGCCCTCCGGGGTGTGCGCGGACACGGGACGGATTCTGGGATGCGCGTTGCCGGCCAACTGGACCG
>JADGAB010000282.1 GCA_015232245.1 Magnetococcales bacterium
CGTCCATTCGGCGGCATGGGGCTGGGACTCTCCATCGCCAACCGGCTGGTGGAACTGATGGGCGGGGAAATGGGCATGACCAGCCGACGGGGCAAAGGCTCCAGCTTCTGGTTCACCGTCCCTTTCCCCTTGAGCACCCGCAACGCCATCGACCCCCCTCCTCCGCCCCAGCCCACATCCCAGCTCAAAGGGATCAAGGCCCTGGTGGTCGATCCCCGTCAGACCAGCCAGACCATTCTTTTGAACCACCTGCTCAACTGGAACATGAAAGGAGCGGCGGTGGAGAGCCCGGAGGAGGCACTGGCCTATCTGCGCCACGAGGCCCGGGCCGGCTCGCCTTGCGATCTGGTGCTGCTGGCCGCCGCCCCCATTCCCATGGAGCAGTGTCTGGAACTGGGACGCACCATCACCGACGACCTGGAAATCCCCCCGGTGGGACTGATTCTGATCAGCGGCATCCAGGAGAAAAAATGGTTCGACGAGGCCCGCAAGGTGGGCTTTTTCGCCCATCTGACCAAGCCTTTGCACCGTCATCAACTGTTGTCCTGCCTGCTGACCCTGCTCAATCCGGAACCCCAACCCGATCCGGATCCCAATCCGCAGGAACCGCTCCCCGCAATTCCCCGACCGGCCACCCCCGCGGAGAACCGGGGCGCGGACAATCCGGAGCGGCTCATCCTGCTGGCGGAAGACAATGCGGTGAATCAAAAGGTGGCCCAGATGCAGATCAACCGCCTGGGTTTCACCGTGCATACCGTGGCCAACGGCAAGGACGTGATCCAGGCCATGCGTTCCGGCTCCTACGCGGTGATCCTCATGGATTGCCACATGCCCATTCTGGACGGTCTGCAGGCGGCCCGGGCCATACGACAAATGGAAACCCAGGAGAACCGTCCGCGCATTCCGATCATCGCCCTGACCTCCAACGCCCTGCCGGGGGATCAGCAGCGCTGCATCGACCACGGCATGGACGACACCCTGAACAAACCCATCCGCATCGAGGATCTGGCCGCCCGTCTTGACCAGTGGCTGCCCAACCGCCAGGGAATGGCGGTGCTGACCAACATTCCCGACGCGGACGAGGCCCAGACCCTGCCTCCCATCTCCATCGAACGGCTGCGCAGCCATTTTGGACGGGATCCCAAGGTGATCATGGAGTTCGTCGACGCCTATCTCTCCTCGGCATCGGTGATCATTGCAAAGTTGAAGAAAAACCTTAAGATCAAGGACACTGCCCTTCTGGATGAAAATGCCCATGAACTCAAAGGGGCCAGCGCCAACATGGGGGCCCATCTCATGACCCAGCTCAACGTCCAGTTGCAAGAGACGGCCCAAAACGGTGACTGGGGAGAGTGTCGCCTGCTGATCGAACGGATTCAAAAGGAATTTCGCCGATGCGAGAACTACATCAAGAAGATCTAGACGATCTGACCGCCCCCGACGGGGTTGAGACCACCCTGCCCCCCTCCGGACGACTGCACCGCTGGCTGGGTTTGAGCCGGGAGCATCCCCCGGAATGGCTGGCCGGCTATCTGGAATCCCCCACGGCCCGCTGGGTGGTGGTCACCGAGGACGGACCCGAGGAAGATCGACAAAAGTTTGTGGCCTATCTGAACGACGCCACCGACCTGCCCTACTGGGCCTTTGCCCTGGCCAAGGCTTTTCTGGATGATGTGGGCGAGTGGCCCCTGTTCGGCCTTCCTGTGGAAGAGGCCCTGCATGCCTTTGATGAACATGGGGATCCGTTGCGGGGGGTCCGGGAGATTCTGGAAGGGATACGCCCCATCTGGCCCGACTTCAAGGTGATCCACGCAGGCGAGGAGTCGCGCTGACTTTCGCTTTTCCCTGACACGCGATATCCTTGATGAAGATCCTGCTCATACCCGTCACGTCGCGCCACTGGAGTCCCTTATGAAGGTTTACAGCATCCGACTGCGTGAGAACCGTCTTGTCCCGCGCCTGCCTTCGGAAGTGGATCCGCAGGCACGCAAGAAACTGCGCGATCTGCGCGAGGAGATACTCACTCTTCTGACCCGTCAGAGGTTCATCTCCTTCATCAAGCAGCCCAAGCTGCATTATGACAATCAGCTCAACTGTCTGTGGCTGTTGCACGAATTCATCTCCTCCCCGGAACTGATGTTTCAGCACGTGGCGCGTCTGCAGATCTACGCCTTCCGGCACTGGGAGATTCCCTCCATGGAGGAGTTGCGCTCCATCGCCCGGGAGGATCTGTTCCGCAATCACGAGAAGTTCCGTGGCGCGACCCTGTTGTCGCGGGATCCGGCGGCCAGCGGTCCGGGCTACCGGACCATCACCTTCGGGGGTGGCGCCAATGGCGACTCGGAGGATACCGGCGCCCCGCAGATGGTGCTGCCTGTCCATCGGGTGGCGCAACGGGATGTGTTCGCCTTTATCTTGAGCCATGGCTTGATCCCCCGGGACGTCACCGGCGTGGGGGACAAGATGCACGAGCTTTATGTGCTCACCAAGGAGCTCAACGAAAAGAACCGCAACAGCACCGAACCGACCCTGCCATCCCTCAAGGCGCTGCAGAACCGCCTGCTGGAAGGGGACTGGCTCCGGGCCCGTCTGCCGATTCTGGAGCCATCCTATCTGACGGACATGGAAAAAGGGCTGTGGGAGCTTTATCAACCCGTTCCCCCCACCGGCAAGGGGTGGGTCGAAATGACCCTCGAACCTCCCTGGGAGGCGCGCAATCCGGAACAGGATGTGCGCAAAGGGGTGATCGCCATCGATTTTGGCACCAGTTCCACGGTGGTGGCCTGCCGCGAGGATGGCAAAACCACCCTGTTGCGGGTCGGCATGGCGGATTTTTTTCGCAAGCCCGCGCCGGCGGACTATCAGAATCCCACGGTTCTGGAATTCATCCACCTGCCCCGGCTGTTGGCCGCCTGGACCGGCGAGGCCCATCAGCCCCTGACCCGCTGGGATGATTTCCACTTCTCCCACGAGGCGTTGAAGAACTATCGGGAGAACGAGGCCAATCAACGGATCGTGGCCAGCATGCTGACCAACATCAAGCAGTGGCCCCTCTCCCCGCCGGAGATGCGCGCCCGACGCATCACGGACCAGAACACCGGCCTGGAGTTGGAAATCCACGCCACCGACGCCCCCATGCCGGTCCGTGGTCAACCCATCGCGGTCTCCCGGGAGGATCCCTTCGATCCCATCGAGCTGTACGCCTATTATCTGGGACTGTTCATCAATCACCGTTCCAACGGGCTGTTTCTGGAATACTACATGACCTTCCCGGTCACCTATCCCCGGGAGATCAAACGGACCATCCTGACCGCCTTTGCCCGGGGAATCATGCGCAGCCTCCCCGAATCCCTGATGGCCAGTCCCACGATGGAGCGGTTCCAGATGCGGGAGGAGGCATCCGAACCCGCGGCCTACGCCGCCTGCGCCCTGGAGGAGCTGGACATCGCCCCGACCCTGCATGGCACGGCCTACGCGGTCTTCGACTTTGGCGGCGGCAGCACGGATTTCGATTTCGGACTCTATCGCCAACCCACACCCCAGGAGTCGGAACAGGGTTACGAACGGGTCATCGAGCGGTTCGGCGCCAGCGGCGACATGTATCTGGGGGGCGAGAATCTCATCGCCCATCTGGCCTACATCGCCTTCAAGCAGAATCTGGAGAGCTGCCGGGAGCATCAACTTTCCTTCTCCATGCCTCCGGAGGCGGAGAAATTTCCCGGCCATGAACTCTTTCTGGACAACTCCCACGTTGCCCAGACCAATACCGCCCTGCTGACCGCCAAGGTCAGGCAGATGTGGGAGAATTTCCGTTGGGATCTGGAGGAGCCGGCGGCGGACGGGACGCAGAAGAAGAGTTCCCGCCGCATGTCCGACCGCATCGCCGACGCCTTGAGCCAGTTTCTCGTGGACGAGAACTTCTCCCTGACGCCGGGCACCCTCACCCTGGCCCCGCCGGACAATGTGCTGGAGATCCAGATCGAATTTCTCAACCGGAGCCGGGAAAAGGTGCCGGTGATGTTCCGCATCGACCGGGACAACATCAACCATTTTCTGGTGCGACGGGTGGGCAAGGGAATCCATCGATTCTTCATTGCCATGAAACAGGCCTTCGAAACCCGCGGGATCAACCCCCGGGAGGTGCATATCCTGCAGGCCGGGAACGCCAGTCGGGCGCTGCTGGTGCAGGCTCTGTTCGCCGCCATGCTGCAGAACAAGATGTTCAAATGGTGTCCACCCACCG
>JADGAB010000283.1 GCA_015232245.1 Magnetococcales bacterium
TCCCGACCCTCCACACGGGCCTTTTGTCCCAACAAAAAGAGGGTCTGATTCTCCCGCAGGCGCTTCTCTGCCGGATCATCGTTCTGACGGGCCAGTTCCAACCCTTTTTCCGGAGGCATGTCCCCGAGAAACACCCCGATCAGAGCCTCCGGCCAGCTTTTGCCATCCCGCTTGACGGTCCCGTCTGTGAGCAGTTCCCGACCTACCTTGTTGAGCCGCTGCCGGGCCAGAAACAGCCACAGGCGGGTTTCCACCCGATGCGGCTGCATCTGCAACGCCTGGTTCAGATCTGTTTCCGCCTCGGCGTGACGGTCCAGAAGATAAAACGCCATGCCCCGGGCGTGGAGCGCCTCCGGATTGTTGGCCGGTTTCAGGCGCAACGCCTCGTAGAAATCCGCCACCGCCTGTTGAGGCAGTCCGGTCAACAGACGGCTCATGCCCCGCAGACGGTAGACCTCCTCGTGATCCCGCTTGAAGCGGATGAAGGCGATGAAGTCGTCGATGGCGGTTTCGTAATCCCCCTGGGCCATGCGCAACCGACCCCGGTTGTAATAGCTCCAGGGGTGATCCGGTTTCAGACGGATGGCCGCATCCAGTTCCGCCATGGCCTCCCGGGAGCGTCCCAGCTTGGCCAGGGCCAGGGCCCGGTTCTGAAAGGCCAGATGATCTTCAGGGTTGAGGGCCACGGCGACACTCAAGTCCTCGGAGGCCCGGTCCGGATGACCGGCGCTCAACAGGGCCACCCCGCGGATGCGATAAGCCTGTTGCAGATCGGATTTAAGCTCAATGGCCCGGTCGCAGTCGCTGATGGCCTGGGGAATCATGGCGGGATTGCGGGCGTTCAACCCCTGTTTGTAGCGGGTGGCGCAGCGTCCGGAAAAGGCCAGGGCCCGCTGACCGCGGGAGGCGTCCGAGGCGTTGATCACCTTGGTGTTGAGTTGATCCGCCTCTTCGATGGCATCCCGGGCCAAGGCGTCGCTGGCGGATTTCAGGGTGTCGTCGAAGGGGGATTCGCCGTGGACGCCGGCGGGCAGCAGACAGAAAAGGGCGCTGGCCAGCAGCTTCCAGGCGTGGTTTGACAGGTCGGGTTTCATCCCAGGGCCTCCGGGGGTTCTTGGGGACGGTTCAACATCATGGGTCGAAGACCGCGCTGCCGATGCGCACCAACGTGGCCCCTTCCTCCACGGCTACCTCGTAGTCGTTGCTCATGCCCATGGAGAGTTCGCGCATGTCAATGCCCGGGATCCCCGCTGCGGCGATTTCGTTCCGGGTCCGGACCAGAGCCTGAAACCAGGGTCGGGCCGCTTCGGGTTGTTCGGTCCAGGGGGGAATGGTCATCACCCCCCGCAGGGCGATGCCGGGCAGCGTGGCCATGGCCCGGGCCAGAGGCAGGGCCATTTCCGGCGACACGCCGGATTTCTGCGGCTCCCGGCCCACGTTGATCTGCATCAGCACCGGCAGAGGACGGATTCGCTCCGCCCGTTCCGAAAGGTCAGTGGCCAGCTCCAGGGAGTCCACGGTATGGATCATGTGAAAGATATCCACCGCGATTTTGACCTTGTTGCGCTGCAAGGGACCGATCAGATGCCATTCCAGACCCGGATGGGCGAGCATCGGGCGTTTGTCCCGGGCCTCCTGCACCCGGTTTTCGGCAAACAGGGTCGCTCCGCAGTCGGCCACGGCCTGGATTTCCGTCGGGGTGCGGGTCTTGGAGACCACCACCAGCCGGACTTCCGCCGGGTCCCGGCCTGACCGCCGGCAGGCGGCGGCGATGCGGGTATGGATCAGTTGCAAAGCGGCGGCTGGATGGGTGGTCATGGCCCCTGATCATTGTGGTCGTCGGTCCGTCGATGATGGCGGATTGGATTGACGGGTGTGGCTGGAAAATGTCAATATTTTGTCTGGTGAAAACGTCGGAAGCAAGCACTTTTCGTGGACCAGGGGATTCCTTGTCCGGATGGACCGTTTCTCACCGCTCGACCGCAAAGAAAATCGTTGGCGTCAACTCTTCCGGATGGATGGGTACATGGACAAGGAAGCAGAGGTGTTCCCTCAGCAAATCGATGCGTGGCTGACCGCGTTTGTCGCCAGCGAACAGCATGCCGGCCTGACTCCCATCCAGCAGCGTGGCTGCCAGGAGATCGTGCATGTGTTCGTGCAAATGATGGCGGTGATGCAGGAGCGCCCCGAAAAAAAATGGACCGCGCCCGCGGTGGAACGAGGCTGTCTGGAGATCCTGGGTTCCGGGGTGGTCAAGGAGTCCCTCTGTTTTGCCCTGCCGCCGGTGCTGGTGGCCTTTCTGAGCTTTTTGCATCACACCCGCCGGATCGCCAACGCCATGCCGCTGATTCGCGCCGTGCATCGGGCCCAGGAGCGCAGCCAGCGTTCTTCCGGAAGTCGGCAGAAGCGCTCCCATGCCGACGCGGCGACGGTGCCTCCCCTGCTGCCGGACAATCCCGATTCCCAGGGGTGGTTGCGCCGATTCGCCGCCCAGATCGCCCAGGAGATCGCCAAGGACCGTCCGGCCATGATCTCCCGGGAGGCCATGGAGGGGTTCGAGCGTCAACCCATTCTGGTGTTCGACCTCCTGGAACTGCTGGTGGAGGATTTCACCGCCCCGGAAAGCCCGGACGATTACCGGGTCACCGCCTATTTCATGCTGCTCGCCCACGCCCTGCGCAACATCCGTTTCGGCATGGAGCGCCGCTTTGCCTGGGCCATCGAGCTGGATCAGGAGTTTCAGACCATGGTGGTGAAGCGGGCCCGGGCCGACTCCCTGCCGCCCCAGCTGCTGGCCGGCATTCTCGAATCCGTCACCGAGGCCAGACTTGAGCCTTCCCGGGAGTTGCTGGAGGTCTACGAGCATCAGATCATGCATCACGCCCCCCGGGACGAGATGCCCACCCGGGGTCAGATCGACGCCATGTTCGAAAATCTCGTGGACGAGCACGGCGGGGATCCTTTCGCCATCGGCGAGACCCTGGCCCAGATGACCCGCGCCCTGCCTCTGGATGCCCAGTCCGCCCTGATCGGCGAATTCGCCTGCTCCAACCTGCCGGGCATGAAGGATGCCGTGGTGATCCTCTGTCTGCACGGCGAGGAGACGGTCCGCCGCGAGGCCCTGGAATGGCTGCTCAAGAACGCCCGGTTCGTCACCCCCACCGCCCTGCGTCGCCTGATCGTGATCCGCAACTGGCTGCCGGACCGGGAACGCAAGCTTCTGGACTCCCTGATCAAAAACGCCCGCATCAAGGGGGTGGAGTGCGCCCGGTGGTCCGACGGACTGCCGGTGCAGGGGTTGCACTCCTCCCGCATGGATGGGGTGGGAACGTTATCGTTGCTGCTTTCCATGCCGGTCAAGCCGGGCAAGGCCCGCATCGGCGGCGTGCTGCTCAAGCAGCAGGTGGGGGTGACGGATGCCTGGCTCACCCCGCCCATCACCCGGAGCGAGGCTCAGACCACCTTTCGTCAGGTGGGTCAGCAGGAGTTTTTCCTGGAGGTCTCCCAGGATTTTCTCAATGCGGCCATCCGGCACCATCTGGCGGTGGGACTGGAGGGAGGTCATCCCCCCTCCGTGGGGCTTTTGCAACTGGCCGAGACGGTCATGGCCACCTCCTGGGTGCCGGAGCGGCTGGACGGACGCCTGCTGGTGGAACGGTTGATCGACACCGAACGGGGCCAGGCCGAGGATGCGGGGGCGGTGGAGCGGATCGTCCACTCCGGGGAGTCCTGGAGCGAGATGACCCGCATCACCGGCTCCTGGTTCGAGGAGAGCCAGGAGGTGGTGGATTTCATGGAGAGCACCCGGTTGCGGGGCCGGGAGCGGTTGCTGCGCCGGGTGTTGGAACTCTTCTGCGAGCCCAACCGGGAGGTCTGGGCGGAACGGTGCGCCTGGACCGCCTTCTGGCTGCGGGAACAGAAGGCCCGGGTGCGGCGCATGGAGGGGTTGGATCTCCATTTCGCCATTCTGGCCCGGGAGCTTTACCGGGGGCGTCCCCTGCACGAACTGCCTCTCATGCGCCGCATCGCGGAACGCACCATGGGGGGTGAGGGGTGAGGGGCGCCGAGGCCATGTTTTGCAAGAGGTTTCGTGGAGAAAGAATCACGCCAAACCGCGACCATTTCGGGATGCGTAGTTTCACTTGATAGGGGTCCAGGGGGATTATCCCCCTGGTGGGATCCAAGGGCAAAGCCCTTGGGACCTTGCCTTTGGCGCG
>JADGAB010000284.1 GCA_015232245.1 Magnetococcales bacterium
CCACCAAGGGCTTCGCCCCTGGACCCCACCAGGGGGATAATCCCCCTGGACCCCTGAAAATAAAACAACGCATCTCGAAACAGATGCTGATCAAAGCCAAAAACGCTTTACTTAACCCTCTTTACCAAACGATCAAGGTGACTTGCATGACCAAACCCGTCAAGAAAGCAGTGCTGGCCTACTCCGGCGGCCTGGATACCTCCATCATTCTCACATGGCTGCAGGAACATTATGATTGCGAGGTGGTGGCCTTCTGCGCCGACCTGGGCCAGGGAGAGGAGCTGGAACCGGCCCGACAGAAAGCCCAGGCTCTTGGCGTCAAGGAGATCCATATCGAGGATCTGAAAGAAGAATTTGTCCGCGATTACGTGTTTCCCATGTACCGGGCCAACGCGCTTTACGAAGGGGTGTATCATCTGGGCACCTCCATTGCCCGTCCTCTCATCGCCAAACGGCAGATCGAAATCGCCGGTCTCACCGGAGCGGACGCGGTGGCCCACGGAGCCACGGGCAAAGGCAACGACCAGGTGCGCTTCGAACTGGCCTATCACGCCCTGCGTCCCGACATCCGGGTGATCGCCCCCTGGCGGGAGTGGGATCTGACCTCGCGGGAGAAACTGCTGGCCTATGCGGATGCCAAGGGCATTCCGGTCTCCCGGGACAAACGGGGCGAGGTTCCCTACTCCATGGACCGGAATCTGCTGCATCTCTCCTTTGAGGGCAAGGTGCTGGAAGATCCCTGGAAAGAGCCGGAAGAGGAGATGTTCATTCTGTCCGTCTCCCCGGAGCGGGCTCCGGACAAACCCACCTATATCGAAATGAGCTTCGAGAAGGGCGATCCGGTGGCCATCGACGGTGAGAGGCTCTCGCCAGCCAATCTGCTGGCCCGTCTGAACGCCCTGGGGGGAGCCAATGGCATTGGCCGGGTGGACATGGTGGAAAACCGCTATGTGGGCATGAAATCCCGTGGGGTGTACGAGACTCCGGGGGGCACCATTCTCGGGGTGGCCCATCGGGCCATGGAGTCCCTCACCCTGGACCGGGAAGCGGCCCACTTGAAGGATGAACTGGCCCCCCGCTACGCCGCCCTGGTCTACAACGGCTACTGGTTCTCGCCGGAACGGCTGATGCTGCAGGCTTTGATCGACGCCTCCCAGACCTTTGTCGCCGGAGTGGTGCGTCTGAAGCTCTACAAGGGAAATGTCACGGTGGTGGGACGCCGTTCGGAACACTCCCTGTTCGATCCGGCGGTAGTCACCTTCGAGGAGGATTACGGCGCCTACGATCAGGCGGACGCCAGCGGATTCATCAAGCTCAACGCCTTGCGGATGCGCATCGCCGCCATGGTGCGCCAGGGAAAATCATGACCCGGAACAAACCGTGGGGCGGGCGGTTTTCCCAGCCCACCGACACCTTCATGGAGTCCTTTTCCGCCTCGATTCATTACGATTCGCGGCTGTATCGACAGGACATCCAGGGATCCATGACCCATTGCCGCATGCTGGCGCGCCAGGGGATCATCGCCGATACCGAGGCGGATCTGATCATCAGCGGTCTGGCCCGGGTCAAGGTGGAGATCGAAGAGGGGCGTCTCCCTTTCCGGGATGACCAGGAAGATATCCACATGCATGTGGAGAATCGTTTGCGGGAGGTGATCGGGCCGGTGGCGGGCAAACTGCACACCGCCCGTTCCCGCAACGACCAGGTGGCCACGGATCTGCGTTTGTGGCTGCGGGACGAGGTGGACGCCATCCGGGACGCCATCCGCACCCTGCAGCGCATTCTGCTGACCCTGGCCGAAGCCCATGTGGAAACCATCATGCCGGGTTTCACCCATCTCCAGAACGCCCAGCCTGTCACCTTCGGGCATCATCTCATGGCCTATTTCGAGATGCTGGAACGGGACCGGCAGCGGTTTGCCGAGGCGCGCAAGCGGATCAATCAACTGCCTCTGGGCGCGGCGGCCCTGGCCGGCACCCCCTACCCCATCGACCGGGAATGGGTGGCCAAGGAGCTGAATTTCGACGGGATCTGTCTGAACTCTCTGGACGCGGTATCGGACCGGGATTTCGTCATCGAGACCGGGGCGGCCTGCGCCCTGGTGATGATTCATCTTTCCCGGTTTTCCGAGGAGTTGATCCTCTGGACCAGTCCGGCTTTCGGGTTTGTGGAGCTCTCCGACGCCTTTGCCACCGGGTCGAGCATCATGCCCCAGAAGAAAAATCCCGATGCCCCGGAGCTGGTCCGGGGCAAGACCGGGCGGGTGACCGGTCATCTGATGGGACTGCTCACCGTGATGAAAGGGTTGCCCCTCTCCTACAACCGGGACATGCAGGAGGACAAGGAGGCGATCTTCGACATCGTGGAGACGGTACGGGGTTGTCTGAAGGTGTTTTCCGGCATGCTGGCGGAGATCCGCGTCCATCGCACGGCCATGGCCGCCGCCGCCAAGGTGGGTTTCACCACGGCCACGGATCTGGCGGACTATCTGGCCCGCCAGGGGATTCCGTTCCGCAAGGCCCACGAGGTGTCGGGGCGTCTGGTGCGTTTGTGCGTGGAGACGGGTCGCACCCTGGAACAGCTCTCTTTGGCGGAAATGCAGACCGCCGACCCGCGCATCGGCGCGGATGTGGTGGAGGTTCTGGCGGTGACCGCCTCGGTCAACGCCCGCAAGGTGGCGGGAGGCACCGCCTTTGCCACGGTTCGCGCCGCCATCGAGGCGGCCCGGGCAAGGCTGGATGGATGAAAGAAGGTTTGTTTTAAACCGCAACCCTTTCGGGATACGTTGTTTTACTTATAGGGGTCCAGGGGGATTATCCCCCTGGTGGGGTCCAGGGGCGAAGCCCTTGGGACTTTGCTTTTGCCTTTGGCGCGCTTTTCAAAGGGAATTGCAAAGCAATTCCCGCGCGCGCCCAACAGGCCGCGAAGCGGCGCCTTTCCAGCCGTGCGTCCCGCATTGCCGCCGGGTCGGAAAGTCAGCCTCCCGAACCGGGTGCGGCGCAACCTAAGCCAGCCCGGCATCCGGCGTGATTTTTGCTTGATTTATCCAATCAGTTGGAGGATCATCTCAAAACTTGCCGGATTGCGACAAGACACAACATCACCATTTCAGCCACAAAGGAATCAGCCCTGTGTCCAACGCTTTCGTTTCTGTTCAGCCCTTCGAAGCTCTGGACAAAAGCATCAGCGATGCCTGCTTTGATGCTCTGCAACACCATCTGATCCAACCAGGAATGACTGGAACCCTGCACAACAGCACCCCGCCCCATGTTCAGGAAATGATCTCCGCAGCAGCCAGCCAGGGGATTGGCTTCCATACGGTCGCCACCCTTCCCGATGATCCAGAAGAGCTTGAATATCGAGCATTCATGCGGGAAATCTTTCAATCCGCAGATTGAAGCTGTTGGCAAGCCTCTGATCAAGTCCAAAGAACCCGAAACCACCAGTCCGCCACTCTGAAAGCTGCGAAAAGCACGCTTACCCTGAGCCCCCTGCAAAAAGCCATTTTTGTCAAAAAACGGGCTTTGCAACCTGTTGATTTTATTTGTGTACATTTTCCATGAATGCCGGGTAAATGGACTTTTTGCAGGAGACTCTACACCTGTACAAAAAATACCAGACATCTTGACATCCGACTCCCCCGGGTCTATCATTATCGCGCTCCAAAAAATGGGGCCATTTTTTTAAGTACCAGGCCGTTCGAACCACAACCACCCTTGAATAAAAAGGTAAATTCAGATGAAACGTTCGCTGCTCGTCGCCAGCCTTGGCATCGTCTCCCTCCTGGCCGTCAATACCGCCTCCGCCGATGTGGCCAAGGGCGAAGCCTCCTTCAAGAAGAATTGCATGGTCTGCCACTCCAACAAGGCCGGCGAAAAGAAGATCGGTCCCAACCTGGCCGCCATCTCCGGTCGCGCCGCCGGCACCGAAGCGGGCTTCAAGTATTCCGATGGCTTCACCGGCGTAAACTGGGATGCCGCCAATCTGAACAAATTCCTTGAGAATCCCAAAGGGATGTTCGCCAAGACCAAAATGACCTTCCCGGGCATGAAGGACGCCGCCGAGCGGGCCGACGTGCTGGAATTTTTGGGCGTGAAATAATCCTTTCCCGGATTCTCGCACCCGTACCAAAACGGTGGACCGCCTGCGCGGTCCACCGTTTTTTTTGGTGCATTTCAGCAATCTGTCCGGCATG
>JADGAB010000285.1 GCA_015232245.1 Magnetococcales bacterium
GGGGATAATCCCCCTGGACCCCTGTAAGTAAAACAACCTTTCCTGACGGAATGGACCATGACACGACTCACCATACTCACTGCCCCGGACAGCCGCCTGAAACTCAAGGCCCAGCCTATTCCGGCAGTCACCGACGCCACACGCCGCCTGATGGAAAACATGGCGGAAACCATGTACCATGCCCAGGGGATCGGCCTGGCCGCGCCCCAGGTGGGAGTCTCCCAACGAGTGATCGTGGTGGATGTCAACTATTGCCAGAAAGAGGGCAAAAAAAATCCCATCTTTCTGGCCAATCCGGAGATCCTCCAGAAGGAAGGAGAGGTGGTCTGGAATGAAGGGTGTCTGTCGGTGCCGGAACACACCTCCGAAGTGACCCGGGCCGCCCACGTGCAGATCAAGGGATTGAACCAGCACAATCAGGAGGTGATCATCGACGCCGACGAGGTGCTGGCGGTCTGTTTCCAGCACGAAATCGACCACCTGGACGGCATTCTGTTCATCGATCACATCTCCCGGTTGAAGCGCTCCATCATTCTGCAGAAACTCAAAAAGAAAAAACAGCAGGGAGAGTGAACCCACCATGACATCCTGGCGCATTGTTTTCATGGGCACTCCGGATTTCGCGGTTCCGGCGCTGCAGGCCCTTCTGGCCGGTCCGGATCCGGTGGTGGGGATCTTCACCCAACCCGACCGTCCCACAGGTCGGGGGTTGAGCGTGCGCCCCTCCCCGGTGAAGGCCGCCGCCGCCGGACTGGACATTCCCATCTTTCAACCCCTCTCCCTGAAAGATCCCGCCGCCCTGGCGGATTGCACAGCCCTGCAACCGGATCTGATCGTGGTGGCCGCCTTTGGTCAGATTCTCCCGGAGTCCCTCCTCGCGTTGCCTCCCAGGGGATGCATCAATGTCCACGCCTCTCTGCTGCCCCGCTGGCGGGGAGCGGCCCCGATCCAGCGCGCCCTGCTGGCCGGAGATGCCCAATCGGGGATTACCATCATGAGCATGGACAAGGGACTCGATACCGGTCCGATCCTGGCCATGGCCCCCCTGACCCTGCCGCCCGTCATGACCGGTGGGGGACTCCACGACGCCCTGGCCCGGCTCGGAGCCGAACTGCTCGCAAAGACCATCGCCGGATTGAAGGCCGACACCATCCATCCCCGCTCCCAACCCGAAAAAGGGGTGATGCATGCCGCCAAACTCACCCGGGCGGATGAGAAAATCTCCTTTGCCCAAAAAGCCGAACGGGTACAGCGACAGATTCTCGCCTTGAACCCCTGGCCCGGCGCCATGGCCCTGCTGGAAGAACAGCCGGTCAAGATGCTCCATTGCCGTGTGGCCGCAAGCTGCGGCGCTCCGGGTCAAACCCTGGCCATCCACGACGATGGTCCGGAGATCGCCTGCGCAGAGGGGTCGGTGATCATCACCGAGGTGCAAATGCCCGGCAAACGCCGCATGTCCGCCAGCGAATGGCTGCGGGGACATCCCCTGCCGGTGGGCATCTTCTGGTCCTGAACAGGTGAAAAAAAAGCGAGGGTCTGGGGGATTCTTCCCCCAGGGTCTTGACTTTGCTTTTGACTTTGGCGCGCTTTACAAAAGAAACTTTTTCACGCATCGCGTGAAAAAGTTTTGCGCGCCGCCTTGGGCCTGAGCCGTTTTCCGCCCCAGGCCCCTTGCCAAAAAGAAAAGGCGCCGCCTTCGCCGGGTGGCGCGCGCGGGAATTGCTTTAGCAATTCCCTTTTGAAAAGCGCGCCAAAGACTTAAAGTCCCAGGGCTTCGCCCCTGAACCCCACCAAGGGCCTCATTCTTGGATCCCTCCAGGGGGATAATCCCCCTGAACCCCTATAAATTCAGGTACAAAAAATGGCCTCCATGACCTCCCGCACCACACCCAGAATCGTGCTCGTCAATCCCCCACCCTTCCAACGCCGGGAGATCTACGACACCCCCAACTTTCCCCGCATCGCCCTGGCCAGCCTGGCCGCCTATCTGCGGGAACGTCACTGGGATGTCCAGGTGCTGGATTGCAAATTCGACCTCATGGAACTCGACGAGGCGGTCCGACGCATCATGCAACTGACCCCCCAGATCATCGGCGTCACCGCCATGACCAACGAAATCAAACAGGCCGCCAGTCTGGTGGAACTGCTCAAACAACAAATCCCGGAGATCACCGCCCTGGTGGGAGGCATTCACGTCTCCAGCCTGCCGGAACAGACCCTGCGAGAGTTTCCCGCCTTTGATTTCGGCGTCCTGGGCGAAGGGGAGGAGACCCTCCACGCATGGCTCACCCAGTGGAGTGGCGCCACCCCCATCACCACCCCCGGAGTCTGCTGGATCGATGAGGAAAAAAACTATCACACCACCGGACCCCGGCCCATGCTGCCGGATCTGGATCTGCTCCCCATGCCGGCCTGGGATCTGTTCCGTCCGGCGGAGTTCTACATCATCCAGTCCTCCCGGGGCTGCCCGTTCTCCTGTCAGTTCTGCACCAATCAATGGGGCCGCAAGGTCCGGGCCAGGGATCCGGAAAAGGTGCTCGATGAACTGGCCTGGCTGGCCGATCACATGGCCCCCCCTTCCATATTCTTTGCCGACGAAATCTTCACCATCCACCGCAAACGGGCCGAAACCCTGTTGCAGGGGATGATCGCCCGACAACTCCACAAACGGCTCTCCTGGGAGTGTCAGACCCACGTCAACGCCATCGATGAGGATCTGGCCCGGCTCATGCGAGAAAGCAATTGCGGCATGGTGGGTCTGGGAATCGAATCCGGCAACGAAATCACCCTGAAAAACATGGGCAAGGGGATCACCAAACAACGCATCCTCGACGCGGCCCAGGCGCTCAAGCAGGCAAAACTGCCCTTCACCTCCTTCTTCATTCTCGGACAACCCGACGAAACCCCGAACAGCGCCCGGGAAACCGTCCGCTTTGCCGTGGAACTCAATCCCACAGTGCCGGTGTTCGGCATCATGGTCCCCTATCCCGGCACCCGCATCTGGCACATGATGGAACAGGGGGAAGGAGGCTACATCCGCACCACCTCGGACTGGAACGACTTCAACAAGCAGATCGGCAACGCCGTCACCTTTGTGGGCATCTCCCGCCGGCAGATGGAGTGGATGCAGCTGCTGGGATATCTCAAGGTGTTCATCTACAATGGCCGTATCCTGGACCTGATGCGCTTTGCCCGCACCTATTACAAAACCGGCCTGGCTGTCTTGAAAAAGATCCTGCTCTCCCTGACCTCTCCCGGTCGCCAGACCCAGCCATGAAGACCATCCTGATCACCGGCTGTTCCAGCGGCATTGGTCGCTGTGTGGCCGAAGGGCTGCGGGCGCGGGGATATCGGGTCTTTGCCACGGCCCGCAAGCCGGAAGATGTGGCAACCCTTGATCGGTTGGGATTCGCAGCACACCTGCTGGATCTCAACGACTCTGTTTCCATTCACAGCGCGGTGGAGTGGGTGTTGCAGCAGACCGGCGGCACGTTGGATGCCCTGTTCAACAATGGCGCCTATGGACAACCCGGCGCCCTGGAAGATCTGGACCGCGCCGCCCTGCGGGAGCAGTTCGAAACCAACGTGTTCGGCACCCACGAGCTGACCCGGTTGCTTCTGCCCGTGATGCATCGTCAGGGGCATGGACGGGTGATTCAGAACAGCTCGGTTCTGGGATTTGTCGCCCTGCCCTATCGGGGCGCCTATGTGGCCAGCAAGTTCGCCCTGGAAGGGTTGACCGAAACGTTGCGTCTGGAGTGGCGCGGCAGCAGGATTCATTTCGTTCTCATCGAGCCGGGACCGATCACCACCCGGTTTCGTCACAACGCCACCCAGGCTTTCAAGCGGCATGTGAATGTGGCCACCAGTCGTCATCAGGAGCGTTACCGGATCATGGAGGCCCATTTCCAGCACAAGGCCCAGCAGGGAGGAGGCCGCTTTTCACTTCCTCCCGAGGCGGTGTTGGCCAAGGTGGTGCATGCTCTGGAGAGTCCCACGCCCAGGGTGCGCTATGGGGTCACTCTGCCGACCCATCTGTTTGCCTGGTTGCGGCGTCTTCTGCCCCGGCGGGCCATGGATGCCCTGTTGGCCAGGGCGTGGCTGTGATGGGTGGTAAACTTGTGAAAAAAAAGCGGGGGTCTGGGGGATTCCTCCCCAAGGGCTTCGCCCCTGGACCCCACCAAGGGCTTC
>JADGAB010000286.1 GCA_015232245.1 Magnetococcales bacterium
CCAAAACCAAGCCGCCTGCGGCGGCTGGTGGCGCGCCAAAGGCTTAAAGTCCCAAGGGCTTCGCCCTTGGATCCCACCAGGGGGATGATCCCCCTGGACCCCTATAAATTTGTCTGTTGTATCGGGATGGATCGCTCCTGATTGCGAGAGACACTCCCACAACTCCCGCTTTTGCCGCACCCCCGACAACCGGCAACCGGCGTCTTTTTGTCAAACAAACCCCGGGCCCGGCGCGCCAGGTAGACCAGACATCCCAGAAAGATCATCCCCAGCAACATGGCGTCCAGAGTGGCGTTCATGTCAGCCAGCGTCCCACGTTCACGATCAAAAAGGCCAGACTCCAGGCAATGACCATGGAGAAACCCACGGAGAAGCCCGCCCATTTCCAGCTGCCCGCCTCCCGCCGGATGGCGGCGATGGTGGCCAGACAGGGGGTGTACAACAGGGTGAACACCATGAAGGCAAACGCCACCCATGGAGACATGGTTTTGGAAAGCAACTCCCGCAGGGAGGAGGATTCCGCGGCCTGCTCCCGCTCCTCCGAGTAGAGCACCGCGTAACTGGCCACCACCACCTCCTTGGCCATCAACCCGGTGAGAATGGCCACCGTATCCCGCCAGCTCAATTCCAACGGCGCGAAAATCGGCGCGACGGTACGGGCGATCCGCCCCAGATAACTGTTGGCCAACGCCTCCTGATCCCGTTGTCGGGTCAGTTGGCTCATGGCCTCCTTGAGCTCCGGGGTTTCCGGCTGCTTTTGCATCTGTTCGATCTGCCCGGCATAATCCACGCTCCAGGTGATATCCTTGGGAAACTCCTTCATGAACCACAACACCATGGAGCCAACCAGAATCACCCCGCCGATCTTGTTCAAGAAATCCATGGCATTGTCCCACATGTGCCATGTCAGGGATTTGACGGTGGGCAGTCGATAAGGCGGCAGCTCCATGATGAAGGACTCCTCCATCCCCCGGGGCAGAATACGGTTCAACAACACCGAGCCGAACATGGACATCATGATGCTGATCATGTACATCAAAAAGACCATGCTGGCGGCCCGGTCGCTGAAAAAGGCCCCGGCAAAAAGAATGAAGACCGGCAAACGGGCCGCGCACAAGATGAATGGATTGACCAGAATGGCGATCAGACGGGCGCGTTCGCTCTCGATGGTCCGGGTGGCCAACACCGCCGGCACATTGCAGCCAAAGCCGATCACCAGAGGAATCAATGCCTTGCCATGCAATCCAAAGGCATGCATCAGTCGGTCCATCAGGAACGCCGCCCGGGTCAGATAGCCGCTTTCGCTGAAAATCGCCATGAAGAAAAACAGAATCACGATATTGGGCAGAAAGATGATCGTTCCGCCCACCCCGGCGATCACCCCATTGACCACCAGATCATGCACCATGCCGGCGGGCAACAGGCCGCCCACCCCCTCCTTGATCCACCCCACACCCGCCTCGATCCAGCCCATGGGCAACTTGCCCAGCGTGAAGGTGGTCTGAAACATCAGCCACAGAATGAAAATGAACAACGGCAGGCCCAATACCCGATGCAACAGGAGCGCATCCAGACGGGCGGTCCAGTCCACGTGCGGGACACTCCCACCGGCCCGGACCATGGTGGCGGCCATCAGCGTGTGCACATGGGCATAACGGGCATCGGCAAAAAGCATTTCACACTCCCCGCCATGCTCCTGCGCCAGATCCTGCCGCTCCCTGCCGACCATCTCCAGCAGATGCCCATGATCCCCTTCGCGACGCAACAGGGCGTCATCCCCTTCCAGAAGCTTGATGGCCAGCCAGCGGCTCTGACCGGGCGTCATGGCGTCGGGATGAAGATCCACGATCAGTTGCTGCACACGGGTCACGGCGGCGGCCAGATGGTCGTCATAGTCGATGATCACCGGCGCCGGGGCGCGTTCCTGCTGGGCCATGCTCACCAGGGCGGCGCGCAAGGCCTCCAGACCCTGACCGGTGATGCTGTTGACCTTGATCACCGGTCCCCCCAGACGGCGGGACAACGCCTCCGCATCGATCACCAGGCGCTTGTATTCCGCCTCGTCGATCATGTTGAGGACAAACACCATGCGCCGTCCCATCTCCACCAACTGGCTGGTCAGATAGAGGGAACGCTCCAGATTCCCCGCGTCCAGCACATTCATCCAGATTTGCGCCCGCTCCTCGTGGATATAATCCCGGGCGGAGCTCTCCTCCGGAGTCTGGGTGGTCAGGGCGTACACCCCGGGCAGATCCGCCAGCCGAAAGGTCCATTCCGCATGGTCAAAGGTGCGCTCTCGAATCGCAACCGTCACCCGGGGATAGTTGCCCACCGGATCCTTGCTGTGACACAACCGGTTGAAAAGCGATGTCTTGCCGCTGTTCGGATTGCCGATGAGTCCGACGGTGATCTCTTTGCCGCCTGCCATGGCGATACTCCCTGGATGTCGTGCAGCGCATACGGTTTTGCAGAGGGTTCACAGGGGGCCAGCGGGATCATCCCCTGGTGGGGTCCAGGATTGATGTCCCTGAGACTGGAACTCTTTGACGCATGGAGAATTCGGGTTCAATCGTGATCAGATCGCCGAAACCAGAATCTTTTTGGCGTCGTCCTGACGGATGGAAAGCCGATAACCGAGAATGGTGTAAATGCGCGGATCCCCCATGGGGGCTTTGGTCTCCAGGGCGATCTCCTTGCCCCGCACCAGACCGAGCGCCATCAGACGCCGCTTGCCCAGATCATCCCCAAGCAGACCGGCAATCCGGGCGGTCCGACCGGCGGGCAGTTCTGCCAGGGTCATTTTTGAATCGGAGTTGTTGTCTTGTGATTGCGACGCGTTGAACATTCTTGGTTCCTTGCGTGATGTGGGTTCTGGAAATTGATCGCTGACTACTCTAAATGAAAAACATTCTCATTGTCAAGCAGTGTCCGCAAAATGCCGCGTCAGAAAAATCCGGACTTGATTTTTTCTTGAGCCTTTGCAAAAAATCAAAAACTCGCGACTTGCGGATCCGCCGGGTATCGGCAAACCATAAAAATGGGAGAATGACATGAAGCTCCAGAAATCAATTCCCGGATGGCCGGTTGCCATCGCACTGCTGCTCCTGGCCTCCGGTTCGGCCCAGGCCGGCGAAAGGAGTCATTGGCAGACCGATTTCGGTCCGGTCAAGCTGCGGGTGGAATCGGATGGTCGGGTGAACGGCACCTATCCGGATTATCAGGGAACCCTGGAAGGGGATCTGGACAACAATCGGATGGATCTTTATTGGTATCAGCCCAAATCCGATGTGCGTTGCCACCGCCCCAAGGGGGGCACCCATTACTGGGGACGGGTGCATTGGCGGGTCTCGGGCAATCGTTTGTCAGGCAGTTGGTCCTATTGCGACCGTTCCCAGGGCAGTGGTGGGCAGTGGAACGGACATTTGACCTCTGGTGTGGCTCCGGGGGAGGGGGTGCGGGAGAGAAGTCCGGGTTATCAGCGATAAATTTGTCGTCATGGTTTCATGTGGTGCGGGGGAGGGGCCCCCCCCGCATCACATGGGATTTTACTTGCACTTGTTGAAGTCGGGACGATCCGCGCCGCAGAAGTTGGTTCCTTTGGGATCCGCCGCGCCGGCATCGTTGAATCCACCGGTCAGTGCGGCACCCTTGAATTTGGCCGTGATTTTCTTGGACTTGGTGATGTCCGTGCGATCGTTCTTGCATGCCTTCATGGCATCTTCCGCACAGGCTTCCTGGGTGGTCGCCGCCGCATCCTTGTCACAGGCCTGCTTGCCGTCACACTTGGCATAGGCCGTGGCTTCCTGACCGGCACAGGCGGTCCGGTGATAGCTGATCACACAGTCAGCCGCAACAGCGCTGCCGGCAATACCAAAAACAGCCAGGAACAGGGGCAGGGAGAAAGCGGTTTTCTTCATGTCGTCGGGCTCCTTGTTGCACGTCAATGGATTGAGTTGGAGCCTATACTGTGCAAGATACCCGTGTGGTCTGCAAGGTTTTTTTAATTTGTGTTGACTTTTGGATGTAAACTTTTAAAAAAAAGCGGAAGTCTGGAAGATGGACCCTTCATGGTTTAAAACGCAACCATTTTGTGATGCGTGGTTTTACTTATAGGGGTCCAGGGGGATTATCCCCCTGGTGGGGTCCAGGGGCGAAGCCCTTGGGACTTTGCTTTTGACTTTGGCGC
>JADGAB010000287.1 GCA_015232245.1 Magnetococcales bacterium
GAACGGATGAAAAGCCTCAAGGATCTGGGGTTGACTCTGGCCGTGGACGATTTCGGCACCGGCTATTCGTCTCTGAACTATCTGAAGAGGTTCCCCATCGATACCTTGAAGATCGATCAATCCTTTGTGCGGGATCTGGGGAACACCCGGGAAGGGTTGGCCATCGTGCTGGCCATCATCTCCATGGGACGGGCGATGAATCTGGAGATCGTGGCCGAAGGGGTGGAGACCCGGGAGCAGATGTTGCTGCTCAAGGAGAAGGGGTGTCATGAAATTCAGGGCTATTATTTCAGCAAACCGGTGCCGACCGAGGGGATCCAGCGGCTGTTCGACGAGGGGCGGGTTCTGGAAGGGTGTTGATTTCAGGCGGACAATGGAGCAGGCATGATGGAATTTATCGGTTTTCAGAAACAGCCGCGCATTCTGGTGGCGGATGACTCCCGTTCTGCCCGGGAGTTGATCCGGGCGTTTCTGGAAAGAAACGGCTATGCCGTGACCCTGGCCGAGGACGGCAAGGATGCCGTACGGAAGTTCCGGGAGAACCCCTACGACTTGGTGTTGATGGATGCCAACATGCCCGTGGTGGACGGCTATCGGGCCTGCGCGGAGATCCGCCGCTCCAGCGAGGGCAGCGACGTCGGCATCATCATGATCACCGCCCTGGACGATGACGAATCGGTGGAGAAGGCTTTCGCCGCCGGCGCCGAGGAGTACATCACCAAACCCATCCGCTGGGTGGTGCTGCAAAAGCGCATTCATCTGCACCTGGAAAACCGCTATGCCCGGGAGGCGGTCGCCGAGGCCCGGGCCCGCATGGAGGCCATCGTCAACACCGCCCCGGACGCCATCGTGGTGGTGGATGAGCAGGGGATCATTCAGTCGGCCAACCAGGCGGCGGGACGGATGTTCGGACACGCCCTGGCGGAGATGATCGGCCAGAACGTCTCCATGCTCATGCCTTCTCCCTACCGGGAACAGCATGATCAATACCTGGCCAACTATTTGACCACCCGCAAGGCCAAGGTGCTGGGAGTCACCCAGGAACTGGTGGCGGTGAGAAAAAATGGCACCAGCTTTCCTGTCGAGTTGACCTTGAGCGAGGTGCGCCTCAAGGATCGAACCCTGTTCACCGGCATTCTGCGGGACATCACCGAGCGGAAAGAGGCGGAACAGAAGATCTTCTATCAGGCCCACTATGACGCTCTGACCGGCATGGCCAACCGGGCCCTGTTCCTGTCCACCCTGGAGGATGCCCTGAAACGGGCCAAGGCCAACGGGCGGCGGCTCGCCCTGATTTTTGTGGATCTGGACCGTTTCAAGTGGGTCAACGACAACCTGGGGCACGCCGCCGGGGATGAACTTCTCAAGAGCGCCGCAGCCCGGATTCGCGAATCCCTGGAGGCCGGAGATACGGTGGCCCGCCTGGGCGGGGATGAGTTCACCGCCATTCTGCCGGATGTCTCCCTGGAGCGGGCCAGCGCCTGCGCGCGGCGCATTCTGGAACGGCTGAACGAAGGCTTTGCCCTGGAAGGGAAGGAAACCTGTATTTCTGGATCGTTGGGTGTTGCATTTTTTCCGGATGACTCGCAAAATCTGCATGAATTGCTCAAATGCGCCGATGAGGCGATGTATCGTTCCAAAAAGGCAGGTCGCAATGCCTGTCATTTTTTTGTCGGCGAGTCATTTTCGTTGCCGCGCAGATATTGAGTCGGTCCAGCGTAAGGGGGGGACGGAAGTCCGATGGAGGGGATGAGACAGCTTCGCTTCAAGGTGTTGCTGCTCCTGGTCAGCGCGCTGCTGGTCATTGTGGGGTTGAGTGGCGCGGCCACGCTGGAAAAACTGGCCCAGTCCCGGGAGGCGGGTCTGCATGCGGATATGGCGGAATTGGCGGTGCTGACCGGCAACGTGATTCACGAGGCGCAAAAAGAGCGCGGTTTGACCTCCGGCTTTCTCTCCAGCGGCAGGAAGCGTTTCGGACCGGAACTGGAAGCCCAGCGGGGCGGCACCGGTCGGGCTTTTGGCGTCTGGCGCGACTGGTTCGGTCGGGAAAGATGGCGGGATTTCGCCCCTGCCCTGATCAAGCGGGTGGAACGGGTCAGCGGCAGCGGGGAGCGTCTGGAGGCCATCCGCCGGGAGGCGGACGGGGAGAAGGCCACGGCCAACGAGGTGGTGCCCAAATATACCGGAGAGATCGGCCTTCTGCTGGAGTTGATCGCTGATCTGCCGAGTTACTCCCGCAGTGTGGCGTTGGCCTCCCGGGCCATGGCCTATGGTCATCTGGTGGCCGGCAAGGAGTTGGCGGGCCAGGAACGGGCCCTGATGATGGCGGTCTTTACCGCGGATCGTTTCGACCCGCCCAAATTGACCAAATATGCCTCACTGGTGGGGGGGCAGGGGGTTTATTTCAAGAATTTTCAGGATCTGGCCACGCCGGAGCAGCTTGAAAAGACCAAACAGTGGCTCGCCTCCTCCAGCGAGGAGGAGGTGCAGCGCATCCGCAAGCTGGTGTTCGAGCGGGCCGTCACCGGAGGATTCGGTGTGGATCCCGGGGCCTGGTTCCAGGCCGCCACCAAACGGATCGATGTGTTGAAGGCGTTGGAGGATCAACTGGCCCAGGATCTGGGAACCTTGGCCAGGGAGCTGCACTCCCGGGCTGTGACCGCCTTCTGGAGCTATCTGGCAGGGACTCTGGTGGTGGTGGGGGGGTTGCTGACCGTGGTGGTGGTGGGCATGCTGGCGGTGGGACGACGTGTGCAAATCACCCTGGCGGGGTTGGAGCGGCTTGGTCATGGGGATCTCACAGGCCGGATTCCCTCCCGGGGCCAGGGGGATGAACTGGAGGCCATTGCCAAAGGGATCAACACCATGGCGGAAGCCATGGCGACCAACCTCAGAACCGTGCACGTCGAGGCGGAATCCGTGGAAGGGGTCGCGGCCCGCTTTGTGGAGTTGCGGCAGGAGTTGAACCGGGAGTCCAGCGCCACCCATGCGGTTTCCGGCTCCGTGGTGGAGGAGAACAACCGTCTGGACGACGAACTGGAACATCTGAAATTGGATATCGATGCCGCGGTGGAGCGGATCGATCAGGTTTCCAAGGCTGCCGAGGATCTGGCGGATAACGTCAACTCAAGCGCGGCGGCCACCGAGCAGGCGAGCGTCAATGTGAGCGCCATGGCCGCCGCCGCCGAGGAGATGACCGCCAATCTGGCGGAGGTCAACCGGCATCTGGAAGAGGTGTCGGCTGCGGTCTCCCGGGTGGCGGACCGGGTGGATGACGTGCAGGATCTCTCCCGGAAGATCAGCGATCGGTGTGCTGCGGCGGAACAGATCACCGAATTGGCGGATCGTTCTTCCGGAGAGTCCCTCACCTCGATTGAAGGATTGGCCTCTTCGGCGGATGAGATCGTCGAGGTGGTGAAGTTGATCCATTCCATCGCCGATCAGACCCACATGTTGGCCTTGAACGCCGCCATCGAGGCGGCGGGCGCGGGAGAGAGCGGCAAGGGGTTTGCCGTGGTGGCCTCAGAGGTGAAGGAGTTGGCCCGGCAGACCGCGGACGCCACCCGTTTGATCGAAGAGAAGACCAATGACATTCAGGATCGCACCCGGATTGTGGTGCATGCCATTCGGGAGATGCACACCCTGGTGGACCGGATCGGCGACGGCAATGAGGCCATTTCCGAGGCCGTGGATCAGCAGCGACTGGCGGTGGCGGAGATCAGTCAATCCATGGACCGTGTGGCGGATGCGGCGGGACAGGTGACCCGGAATGCCGGCGAGTTGGGCATGGCCTCCGAGGAGGTGGCGCGACGCGCCCAGGAGGCGGCCACGGGGACCAGCGAGGTGGCCCATTCCGCCACGGTGATGGCCGCTCATGCCGAACGGGTGGCCGACGAGAGTACCGGTGCCCGGGGACGGGCGGAATCGATGCGCGCCGTGGCCGAGGAGATGTTTCGCGCCTCTGCCCAGGTGCAGAAGATGATGTTGCAGGCCATGGATCATGTGGAGACATTGCACGAGGCCATCGGGCGATCCAGTCAGTTGATCGAGACTTTGAATCAGAGCAGTCAGGCGTTGCGGGAGGCCCGGGCGGGCTGGACCGTGGATGGATGAATTCAAAGTCAAAAGCAAAGTCAAAACCCTGGGGGAGGAATCCCCCAGACCCCCGCTTTTTTTTCACAA
>JADGAB010000288.1 GCA_015232245.1 Magnetococcales bacterium
GATCTGTCTGCTGGGGGAGGATATCGACAAGGAGTTGGCCGAACGGTTCATGAACGATCCGGCCACCCGGAGTGTTTTTCCGCCGGAAATGGAGTGGCAGATCGGCGCCAAGGTCCGTTGCGGCATGGGACAGGCCTGTCAGTGTGGTCCGAAGCTCAACATCGGACCGGCGGTCAATCCCAGCGCCGACCGGGTGGTGCTGGTGGGAGACGCGGCCATCTCCCGGTTGTACAAGGACGGGATCGGCGCCGCCTATATCACCGCCAAGGCCAGCGTGGTCACGGCCCTGTTTTTCGGGGTGTCGGCGAACGATTTCAAACGGCGTTATCTTCCGGTGGTGGAGGGGATCGACAAGGACAATCGCATTGGCGGGTTCATCTTCGGATTGACCCAGTTCTATCAGAAGTATCTCTTCTTGCGGCGCGGCATGGTCCATATGGTGCGCCATGAGGCGGGCATGTCCGGGGAACGCCGGGATATGAGCCGGGTGCTGTGGGATACTTTTACCGGCAGCGCCACCTATCGGGAGATCCTGTGGCGTACGTTGCACCCCCGGTTTCTGGTGCGACTGCTCCTCTCCACCCTGATGTCCTTTTTGTCGCGTCTGCGATCGGGATAAGGTTTTCCAGGAAGTTTCGACTTTCGTGGGATTCTGGTGTATGCTTGTTCAATGCGAGAGATTTACGGTCATCTGTCACGGATGGGAAGCAAGGCCTGATGCGCAACTCGGCTGACATGAACAGAGTGTCTCACACCTCGGGTGATGCCCGACAGGATACCCGACTTCTCAAAATCCTGATGGAAAACAGTGAGGACGGGGTTCTTCTTCTGGATCATCGCGGTGTGGTGAAACATCTCAACGCCGCTGTGTTCGTGTTGACCGGTCATGCGATCCGCAGGGTGCGGGGACGGCATGTGAGCCGTTTCTGGAACGACGACTCCGCCCGCGCCCAGTTGCCGCTGATCGAGGATGCCTTGTGGTTCGAAGGCTATTGGATGGGTACCATTGACCTCTCCCTGAAAAAGGGTGGGGTGGCCTCGTTTGCCGTCAAGATCCTGGCCGTGCTGCCGGAACAGGGGAGCGTCCGGTTGTATGTGGTCCAGTTGACACGGCAGGAGCGGGCCGCCCAGCGACGGGAATCGGCCTCGGATGCCCAAAGCCCCTGGGATCCTCTCACCGGCCTGCCCACCCTGGCGCTTTTCCAGGACCGGTTGCGCCAGGCCCTCTCCCAGGCGGCCCGGCGTCAATACGCGGTGGGTCTGATTTTCATGGATCTGGACAACTTCGCTCTGGTCAACGACTCGCTGGGTCGGGATCGGGGAGACGATGCCCTGCGGGAGGTGGCCCGGCGTCTCGCCCGGTGTCTGCGCACCAGCGACAGCGTGGCCCGCATCGGTCCCGATGAGTTCGCCCTGCTTTTGGTGGATATCGATGACCTCTCCTCCGCGGTGCGCAATGTGGGGGTCGTGGCCCGCAAGCTCTATGAATTGCTGGAGGAGCCGATTCTTCTGGGAGGGAGCGAGATCCGACTCTCCGCGGCCATGGGGATCAGCCTCTCCCCTCAGGATGGTCTGGATCCCCAACTGCTGATGAAAAACACCGCCACGGCCCTCTCTCATGCCAAACGCAAGGGACGGAACAGCTATCAATTCTTCTCCCAGGAGATGACCGAAACCGCCCGGCGGCGTTTCGCCATGGAGAACAGCCTGCGTCACGCGCTGGAGCGGGATGAGCTGGTGCTTTATTATCAGCCCCAGGTGGACCTGAAAAGCGGACGGGTGGTGGGGGCGGAAGCCCTGGTGCGCTGGCGGCATCCGGAACGGGGACTGGTCTCGCCCCTGGAGTTCATCCCGGTGGCCGAGGAGACGGGGCTGATCATCCCCATCGGGGAGTGGGTGCTCAGGACCGCCTGCCGGCAGTTGGCCAGGTGGAAACAGATGGGATTGCCGATGATCCGGGTGGGGGTGAATCTCTCCGCCTTGCAGTTCCAGCGCCAGGATCTGTTCAAGGTGGTGGAGTCCTGTCTGGAGGAGACGGGGATCGATCCGAAATATCTGGATCTGGAGATCACCGAAAGCGCCATCATGGAGGATGTCCAGAAGGCCGTGGCCGTGCTCAACCGGATCAGCGCCCTGGGGGTGAAGCTCTCCATCGATGATTTCGGCACCGGCTACTCCTCGTTGAGCCAGTTGCGTCATTTTCCTTTCAAGACTTTGAAAATCGATCGTTCTTTTGTGCGTTCCATCGAGAGCAACGCCGAGGATGCCGCCATAGTCAGCGCCATCATCGCCATGGCTCACAGTCTGGATCAGACCGTGGTGGTCGAAGGACTGGAAACCGATGCCCAGTTGGATATCATGCGGCGTTTGCAGTGCAACGAAATGCAGGGTTATCTCTTCAGCGCACCCACTTCCGTCGAGGAGTTTACCGAAATGCTGCGTCGAGGCGCCTGTCTACCCGCCGAGGATGAATCATGAATATTGCCCATCCCCCGATCCGGGTTCCCCTGGAGTGGACCCGTAAAATGTCCCGGGAGGAGGTCAACCAGCTTCCCGTGCGGCGCTGGAACGGCCCCATCTCCCTGGTCCGCACCGACCGGGAGGCCGAAGAGGCCGTGGCCCGATTGTCCCAGGAGTCGGTGCTGGGTTTCGATACCGAAACCCGACCCTCCTTCCGCAAGGGGGAGAACTACTTTCCCGCCCTGGTGCAACTGGCGGGAGCCGAGACCGTGTATCTGTTCCAGCTCAAGGGGCTGATGCGGTTCGACCCGCTGGTGTCGCTGCTGGGAGATGGTCGCACCCCCAAGGCGGGGGTGGGACTCGATTACGACGTGCGGGCTTTGCAGACCATGTTCTCGTTTCACCCTCAGGGGTTTGTGGACGTGGGAGAGGTGGCCCGTCGGGCGGCGATTGCCAGTCAGGGGTTGCGAGGACTGGCGGCCCATCTGTTCGGCATGCGCATCTCCAAACGGGCCCAGTGTTCCAACTGGGACAACGCGGAACTGAAAAAATTCCAGTTGGTCTATGCCGCCACCGATGCCTGGATCAGCCGGGAGATCTATATGGTGATGCGGGAGAAGGGGATTCTGGGTATGCCACGCACCGGGGCCGGATGATCCCGGCCTGCCGGACTCCGGGGCCGGGAAGGATTCTTTAGTGCAGGGAGACCGGCGGTGGCCGATGCAGATTGGTCGGCCAATCCTCGATCTCCAGGAGTTCATCGGACAACAGTCGGCTGGCGCGATGATGGATCTCGTCCCACATGAGGGTCAGACGACCCAGTTGGGCCACCATCTGGTCCGTATCCTGGGATGGGGTGTCGGGGGTGGCGTTCTCTTCCGTATCGCGGATGGTGGCAATGCCGATCAGGAGAGAGCGTCTGGCTTGAGCGGCGATGTTGGCGATTTTTTCCAGGGAGTGGTGGTCCAGATGGGTCATGTCGGCTTCGAAAAGTTTCAGATCCATGCTACATCTCCGGGAGCGAAAAGATGGCCAACTTGAAGGGGCCTGCAGCGGATGGAGCCCCTTTTCTCCGGTTCCATCCATCCTTTCACTATAATCTGAATTTCGTTTATACGCCATGAAAAATGCGTTCGCAACTCAGCGACGGACCCGATGGTGGTCAACACTCTCCCGGGTGGCGTGGATCTGGGGGATTCTGGCGCTGCTGCCCTGGGGAGAGCTCGCGGCTGAGGAGCGCAGCCCCTCCACCGGACCGATGTTGCGGGTGGAAAGCGGCATGCATGCGGGTCTGGTGCGGAGTATCGCCATGGATGGGGAGGAGCGCTATATTCTCTCGGTCTCCGATGACAAGACCCTCAAGTTCTGGTCCCGGGCAGAGGGCCGCCTGCTGCTGACCCTGCGGGTGCCCATCGGTCAGGCCAGCGAAGGGGCTCTGTTCGCCCTGGCCTTTTCTCCCGACGGTCGCACCGTGGCCGTGGGGGGGCAGACCTGTGCCGAGTGGGAGGACGCCTTCTGCATCTATCTGATCGATATCCAGGGGGGACAGTTGCGCCGCCGGATCGTCAATCTGCCCGAGGCTGTGACCCATCTGGCCTTTTCCCCGAACGGCTCTTATCTGGCGGCGGTCTTTGGCGAGAAGGCGGGTTTGCAGGTGTTCAGCATTCCGGACGGGGTGCGGGTGATGAGCAGCGAACCCTATCAGGCGCCAGCC
>JADGAB010000289.1 GCA_015232245.1 Magnetococcales bacterium
GAGCCTCGCCCAATTGCACCCGGGTCATGGCCTTGAAGTCGTTGGCGGTCACCTGCCGGCAGAAAGGCTGGAAGGTGCGCGGTGCGGTGTCATAGGCGTTGCGCAGGGTTTTGTTGGCCACATTGGCCAGGATGTTGGGGAAGTCGGAGCCGGTGAGCAACGCCCGGGTGGCGACATCGTAGCGGGACAGACCCCGGGTACTCTGGCCACCGTCTGCCTCCAGGAAGATGCGGGCCATCTCCACCAGGGTCAGACCGCGCCATTCCCGGGCGGCGTCGGAAAGAGTGTGCGCGGTGGGATCGAAACGGTGCAACAGGGCGTTTTCCAACGCGGCACGCCGGGTGGTTTTTTCATCCTGGCCGGAGATCGCCACATGGTGACGGATAGCATGGGAGGTGCCCGAATTACGAAACGCCTCATCGATCAGACTCCGGCGGGCTTCATCCAGGGTGACGCCGTCTTGCACCAATTTGTCGGCAACCGAGCGATGCACTTTCAGCTTCTCCTGGGCCTCATAAATCTGGGCGGAGCGCTCCCGTTCGGCGACAATCGCCTGCCGAATGGCGATTTCTGGGTCTTCCGGAGCCATAAAGCGGCCTTTTTGGGCCGCATCGACCGGCTTTGCCACCGCTTCCTCCTGGGGTTGGGGTGGTGTGGTCTGACGGGTGACGACTTCGCCGACCGACTCTTTCTCCGGTTCGGCCTGGGGGGTGGTTGGATCAGACATGTTGGCTCCTCGGATGGGGATCATGAGACAGGGGTTCAAGTTGGATTCGGACGCACGAAAGCCCGCGCCAGGGTCAGCACCGACCGGCACCACGGACAACTCCAAAGGGATCCAGTCGATGGCTCGCCATTGGGGCACCTGTCCGGGTTCGGCGGTGACTTCATATTGGCGCACGGAATATCCCACGGAGATGTTGCGCAAAATGCCATCGCAGACATCCTTGAAGATGTCGGCCACATCCTCCCGCAGAGAAAAGCGCACCAGAGCCTTGCCGACACCGCCATCGATCCAGGCCCGTTCCACCACACCGATGACGCCGCCAAGACTGACATTCCAATGGGTGTTGAGCAGTGGCGCGCCGGTATTGAGCCGGGACAGATCGACGTGACCAGGATCGAGCGAGAGCACCTCGTCGAAGGGTTCATTTTTCCAGTCCCGCCTGCGCACTGCCGCCCCGGTGGACCAGACCAGCTCGACGGTGCGTGTTTCGGCATTGGCACTGCCCGGAACGAAACTTGCCGCGCGGCTTTGCATCGGCAGGTCAATCGTGGTTGGCATGGGCTGGCTCCTGGGGTTTTGGTTGGCCGTTGCGGGTCGATCTGCGGGGGTCGGTATCCAGGACGAGGCCAAGTTGATCCAGCACCTTGTTCATCTCGGCGAATTCCGCCGTCACCACGTCCGGGTCATACCCCTGGCGGGCAATACCCTCCGCGAGAGACATCAATCCACCCCGGATCAGGAGGATTTCGCCCATGGTGTCCTTTTGCGGATCCACGGCTTCGAAACGGGGTGGAGTCCATTGGGTGTGGATCTCGCCATTGCCGATCACCCCGGCGGCCTGGGCGGTGACGAGAAAACGGTTCCAGACCGGATTGCACAGCTGCGGGATCAACAACTGCCGCTGCATGGCGTCGATCCGGCGGCGGAATTCAATGAGTCCGGCGCGCAACGACGAATAGTTGACCTGGGAGAGATCGCCGGTCAGCAATTCATAAGTCAACCCCATGGCCGCCGACACCGCATGGAAATGCCAGCGCATGTACTCCACATACCCGGAGGTGGGCGCCGGGGAGCCGAAACGGATGTCTTTGCCTGGCGGCAGATAGGAGACCATGCCCGGCTCGAACATCTCCACCCGTTTCTCATCCGCCTCTTGCCTGACCTGGGTGAGAGACTGGTTCGGATCGGCGTTGATGACGAACCCGACGAAGCACGCCTCGACCTTTTTGCGGATCAATTCCGCCTCGTCGTAATCATCCAGATCCCGCATCCTCAAGAGGGCAGGGGCGAACCAGGAGACGCCCCGGTTCTGCCCTGGACGCATGCGATCGAACAGGTGGATGATGTTGGATGCCGGAACACGGATGCTCTTCATGAGGCCTGCCGTATTCGCCGAACCTGGATGCTGCGGGTAAAGCCAATAGGCGACCCGACTGCCAAAGGTGTCGAATTCGATTCCCTGGTGGATCAGACCGCCACCCGGCAGATTGCCATCGCGGGTGCCATCCAGGTGGTCTGCCTCCAGAATTCGCAGTTGCAAAGGCACCTTCAAACCGAGGGATGAAGGCCGATTGATGATCTGCAGGAGACATTCGCCGCTTTCCACCATGCTGCGCACCATCAGGGTTTGCAGTCCGTAAAAATTGGTGCGACCATCGGCGTCGCACTGATTGGAGAACTCCTCCCACAGTCCGGTGATCTGGGCATTGAGGGCTTTGGTTGCGGCTTTGGGCCGGGGTCGGATGCCGGAGCCGACCATACTGGCGGCATAGGTGATCACCGCCTTGGCCGCGAACGGGTTATTGCGCACCAGGTCTCGCGCCCGGTTGCGCAATCGGGAGGATGCCATGGAAATTTCCGCATTGGCATCGCTGCCCACCGTGACCCAGCCATCGGTACGGCGTCCGGTCTTGGCCCCATCGTATTCGCGGCGCAGCACCTCGATGGCACTTCTGGCCCGGATACGACGCAAGCCTCGCTCCGGAGAGATGGCAGTGACGATTCGGTCGAACATATTCATGATGATCATCCTCTCGAAAAGCTGGCAAAGCTGACGGTGGGAGCGCTTTGGCCCGTGGAAGAACGCAATTCGCCTTCGACCATGCGGATGCGACGCAGCAGGTCGATTTCCGATCCGTACTCCACCGTTTTGTCCGCATGGGTGACGCGCAAGGCGCCGGAAGCGTAGGCCTGTTTCAGTTCATCAAGTTCTGTCTGGGTGAAAGTCATCGGGTTCTCTCCAGCCATCCGGTGCGGCGACCGGCCAGCCATTGGGGTTTCTGGACCTTGGGTTCTTCGGGATGCGCTTGACGCGGTGGAGCAGATGCCGGAGGAGAAGGTTGCGACACGGCTTCGATCCTCTCCTTGAACGGAATCTTCTCCTGCCACTCGGCCTCGGCATTGAGCCGGAACCCCATGTTCATCAGGCCGTACAGGGCCGCGACCGCATAAACCCGGCAATCCAGCGCCTCGTTGCGGTCGCCGTCCTTTTTGTGCCACTCGCGGATGGGACGGCCCCGAATGTAGCGGGTGCGGATCTTTTCCGCCGTCAATTGTCGAAACCATTCGGCATCCCTATCCTTCGGGAAGTGGCAATATCCCGGTCCGGGTTTGGTGATGCGCAGCCGGGCGTAAATCGACTCTTTGGCCGAGTCCACGCCGATCACAAAGAGTGGGATGCGGCCCTTGTTGTTGCGGCTGGCCCGTTGTGGCCAAAGCGGTTTGCCCATGCCGCCGATTCCTTTGATGCCCCACACCCGCCGATCCTGCCGCTCCCGGCAGAAGGCATAAGCCGACATGGTGTTGGCCCCGCCGGTGTCGATGGCAGCCGCGAAAATCGGTAGATCATCGATCTGTCGGGCATGAGGAAACGGGGTGGCGAGCAGCCGATCCAAATCCTCCCAAATCGCCGGGCCGGAGGGGTCGCCGGAAATCACCACATGCCGGATGGACCAGGACTCCTCGTCCCGGCCCCAGCCGACGATTTCCACCTCCAGTCGATCCGGATGGACATCCACACCTGCAGTCAGGACCACGACGCCGATGGGGAGAAAATCGCCGAACACCTCGCGGCGTTCCATCAGCCCCTCGCTGTCCAGTTTCTCGGCGGACTCCTCCCAGACCTCGCCCAGCTTGGTGTTCGTCCAAACCTTGAGCCGCACCGGATCCCGGTAGACCTGACTGTGCTGAACCGCGATGTCTCCCCAGGAAGCCCATCCGTGGGGGCTGTACAGGCTGGAGAGATGAAACCCGGCAACGGGGCTGGTCGGGTTCTCCGCGATCCACTGTCCGCGTTCCAGCATCCAGCTTTTCTGGTAGTCCTGGATCTGTGCGCCGCAGTGTTCGCACTCATACCAGGCGAGGTGCGGCTGCCCCTTCGGGAACGTGACGTGCGCCCACATCAAGACCTGCATGGCCTCGCAGGACGGAC
>JADGAB010000028.1 GCA_015232245.1 Magnetococcales bacterium
ACCGGCAGGCAGGTTTATTTGCCGGTTGTGGACAAGAGTACCCATGGCATGTGTTTTGTGGCGTATCGTACCGGGGATCCCTTGCGGATCGGAGCCTATGGCATCTCCGAACCTGCAAGAGATCCGGCGTGTACGGAGTGCAGGGAGATCGGGGAACTGGATCTTCTGTTCCAGCCGTTGATCGGTTTTGACCGGACGGGTTGCCGTCTGGGTTTTGGTGGCGGGTATCATGATCGGGCCCTGGCCGCATCCCCGACCAGAAGTCGGGTGGAGCGGGTCGGATTGGCCTACGGGTTTCAAGAGGTGCCATCTTTGCCCCGGGAATCCCATGACGCAAGCATGGGATGGGTGGTGACCGAGGCGGGCGTGATCGGTTGTGGGGTGGCTTGATCGACTCCAGTGGGTTTCCTTTGAAAGTGGCCAATGGCTGCGTCAAGGGAGCCTTTATAAAGGTTTGGTGGCATGGATATCGTGATGTTGGTGGCAGGGGTTGCGCTGGGTGTGGCGGTCCCGTGGTTCATGATGCAGCAGTGGCGGCGTCAGCAGGTCCGTTCCTTCGAGGAGCGGGAGGAGCGCGTCCGGTTGTTGATGCGCAGCGCCGAGGAGAAAACCGAAGCCGCCGCCCGGGAAGCGGAACTGCTGGTCAAGAGCGAACGGTTGCGCATCGAGGAGCAGCTCAACGAGCAGTACAAGGAGCGTCGCGAGGAACTTGACCGGCTGAAACAGCGTTTCGACAAGCGGGAAGAGCAGTTGGACCGGAAGTTCGACCAGCTGGATCAGCGGGAGCGGGAAGTGGACCGGCGTCGCAATCAGGTGGAGCAGGATGTCCGGGTACTGGAAACCCGCAAGGAGGCGTGTCAGAAGCAGGAGGAGGAGATCCATCGTCGTCTGGAGGAGGTGGCGGGTTTGACCACCGAACAGGCCAAGGCCCAACTGGTGGTGGGCTTGCAGGAGGATGTGCGCCGGGAGTCGGCCAATTTCTTGAAGCGGGCCGAGGACGAGGCCAAAGAGAGCGCGGATCGCAAGGCACAGGAGATCATCGCCACCTCCATTCAGCGTCTGGCCGGCGAGTTTGTCGCCGAGCGCACCGTGACTGTGGTGGCCATCACCTCCGAGGAGATGAAAGGTCGAATCATCGGTCGCGAAGGGCGCAACATCCGCGCCCTGGAGGCGGCCACCGGGTGTGATCTGATCATCGACGACACCCCCGAGGCGGTGGTGATTTCCGGGTTCAATCCGGTGCGCCGTCAGGTGGCCCGGCAGGCTCTGGAGGAGTTGATCACCGATGGTCGCATCCATCCGGCGCGGATCGAAAGCGTGGTGCGCAAGGCGGAAAAGAACGTCAACAACGAGATCCGCGAAGCCGGAGAGCGGGCGGTCTTTGAATTGGGTCTTTCGGGAATTCATCCGGATATCGTCAAGCTGGTGGGCACCTTGAAGTTTCGCACCTCCTACACTCAGAACGTGCTTTCCCATTCGGTGGAGGTGGCCCGTTTCGCCGGCATGATGGCCGAAGAGTTGGGATTGGATTTCAATCTGGCCCGGCGGTGCGGACTGTTGCATGACATCGGCAAGGCGGCGGATCACGAGATCCAGGGATCCCATGCGGTGATCGGCGGTCAGTTTGCCAAGAAGTACAAGGAACATCCGATTGTGGTCAACGCCATCTGGTCGCATCATTTCGACATCGAGCCGATCTCGGTCTACGGTCCGTTGATCAATGCCGCCGATGCGTTGTCCGCCGCCCGGCCCGGGGCGCGGCGGGAGAATGTGGAGACCTACATCAAGCGGTTGGAGATGCTGGAGGGGTTGGCCATGGAGTTCCCGGGGGTGGAGAAGGCTTTTGCCATTCAGGCCGGTCGGGAGTTGCGGGTCATGGTGGCTTATGACCGGGTGAAGGACGAAGGGGCCATGACTTTGGCCAGCGAGATTGCCACCCGGGTGGAAAACGAGATGACCTATCCGGGGCAGATCCGGGTCACGGTGATTCGGGAGATGCGCGCCACGGCAGTGGCCCAGTAGTGGTGTGATCTAAACCGCAACCATTCCGGGATGCGTAGTTTTACTTGCAGGGGTCCAGGGGGATTATCCCCTTGGTGGGGTCCAGGGGCGAAGCCCTTGGGACTTTGCTTTTGGCGCGCTTTTACAAAAGGGAACTGCGAAGCAATTCCCGCGCCCGCCCGGCAGGCCGCAAAGCGGCGCCTTTTCAGCCGTGCGTCCCGCATTGCCGGGTCTGAAATTCAACATCCCAAAATGGTTGCGGTTTAGAACTGCATCTTAAACCCGAAAGGGGGATTTCGGCAAGCGGCGGGACCGGATCACCGAAAAAGTGATCCGATCCAACGCCTTTTTTAAACGAGGAGAATTCCGGTTCGAAAGTTCACCCGGCGGAACCGGGCATCTCCCGGGTCGAGACGCTCTCTTTGGGCAGCAGAATGGAGAGCAGCGCGGCGCCAAGAACCAATCCGGTGGACCACCACAGACAACCGGTCAGCCCCTGGGTCTGAAAGGCCCAGCCGGACAACAGGGTGCCGGTCAGCCGACCGGCGGCGTTGGCGCTGTAGTAAAACCCCACATTCATGGCCACCTTGTCGTTGTCGGAATAGGAGAGGATCAGATAGGAGTGGACCGAGGAGTTGATGGCAAAGACCACTCCGAAGGCGGCAAGACCGATCATCAGGGAGAGGGCCGGGTCATACCCCAGGGTCAGAGCCAGGGCGATGCCCGCCGGCAGGGCGGCCAGCAGAAAGGCGACATTGCGGGCTGTGACTCCGGTGGGATGCCAGCGACCTCTCAGCAGCAGTGGCGCTCCGGCCTGGACAAAGCCGTAACACACCACCCACAGAGCCAGAAAGCTCCCCACGGAGACATGATTCCACCCCACCACGGATTGCAGAAACACCGGCAACCCCACCACAAACCAGACATCCCGGGAACCGAACAAAAAGAAGCGGGCGGCGGACAGGGCATTGATTTCCCGGCTGTTTGAGAAGATCTGCGTGATCTTCGCCCTGGTTTTGGACATGCCCATGCTGCCGGGCAAGGCCCACCAGGTGATCAGGTAGACCACACACAACGTGCCGGACATGGCCGCCAGGGTGGTCTGGAACCCAAGCACCTGCAACAGGAGCGCCCCGAGAAAGAATCCCGCCCCCTTGAGGGTGTTCTTGGAACCGGTCAGGATGGCGGCCCATTTGAACAGGCGGGACTCCGCGTCGGCCCCCTTGGGAGTGACCAGCCTGACGCCGGCCTTGGCGCTCATCTTGTTGAGATCCTTGGCAATGCCGGAGAGGGCCATGGCGGTCATCACATAGACAACGCTCAGCCACGAGGGGTCCATGGCCAGCATGCCCAGGGCAAACACCTGCAGAAAGCCGCCAATCACCATGGTCCGGTTCAGACCGATACGGCTGGCGATCCACCCCCCGACCCCATTGGTGATGATGCCGAAGATCTCATAAAAGAGAAACAGAAACGCGATGGCGAGGGGTGAGAAGCCCAGATTGTGAAAATGGAGCACCACCAGCATGTGGATGGCCCCATCGGTGAGGGTGAAGGCCCAATAGGCCAGGGTGATGATCAGATAGATGCGAAAACCCAGGGTGGTATTCTGTTCCGTAGCCATGCGCGCCTCGTGACAGGGAATCCGGGAGGGAACGCCCCCTCCCGGCGGGGATTGGAACCCTTGCCAGGTTACAGGGAACGGGCCACCTGGGCGGCCAGTTCCACCAACCGGTTGGCGTAACCCACCTCGTTGTCGTACCAGGAGAGGATCTTGACGTGCGTACCATCGATGACCATGGTGGAGAGGGCATCCACGATGGAGGAACGGGTATCGTTGTTGTAGTCGATGGAGACCAGGGGCAACTCCTCGTAGCCAAGAATCCCCTGCAGGCTGCCGTTGGCCGCCTCCTTGAGATGGCCATTCACCTCTTCCACGGTCGTGGGCCGGGGGGTTTCGAACACCATGTCGGTCAACGAGGCGTTGAGCAGGGGCACCCGCACCGCCACGCCGTTGATCTTGCCGGTGAGCTCGGGAAAAATCTGCGTGATGGCCTTGGCCGATCCGGTGGAGGTGGGAATCAGGGAAAGCGAGTTGGCCCGTGCCCGGCGCAGATCCTTGTGACCCAGATCGATAATGGTCTGGGTGTTGGTGATGTTGTGGATGGTGGTCATGGAACCGCGGACAATGCCGATCTTCTCCAGCATGACCTTGACCACCGGCGCCAGACAGTTGGTGGTGCAGGAGGCGGCGGTCACCACCTGATGCCGGGCCGGATCATAAAGATGATCGTTGACACCCACCACCACGTTCAACGCCTCGGCCTCCTTCACCGGGCAGGCCACCACCACCTTTTTCACCCCCTGATCGAAACAGGGCTGAACCGCGGCCATGGTCTTGAACTTGCCGGTACACTCCAGCACCAGATCGACCCCCAACCCTTTCCAATCCACGCCGCCGATGGCCGGAGACATGGTGTAGCCCATGCGCCGTCCGTCCACCAGGATGCCCGCGCCATCCGCAGCGACCTCATGGTCCCATTTGCCATGGACCGAATCGTATTTCAACAGGTGGGCGGCACAGGCCGCGTCCCCGAGAATCTCGTTGACATGCACAAACTCCAACTCCGGCAGACGCCCCCAGGCCGCCCGCAATCCCAGCCGTCCCATGCGTCCGAAACCGTTGATGCCCACGCGAATCGCCATTGCTCTTTTCTCCTCTTGAATGATGATGGTGCCCAAAAGTGCATTGCAAGCGGTATTGTCCCGACAAAGAATATTCTCTTGACCGTATGTATGTCAAGTCGTATATTTAACCAACCAGATATTTACAAGGAGACGGTGATGCGTGGACAAAGAGACAGCGTTCCCCGCCAGGGTGTTGGGGCAAAAATGGGCCGCTTCGAGCGTTGGCTGACCCTGTGGGTGGGGTTGTGCATCGTGACCGGGATTCTTTTGGGACACGCGACTCCCGGACCATTCCAGATGGTGGGCCGACTGGAGGTGGCCCGGGTCAATCTGCCGGTGGCGTTACTCATCTGGCTGATGATCGTGCCCATGCTGCTAAAAATCGACTTTCGCGCCTTGCACCGGGTGCGGGAACACTGGAAAGGGGTGGGAGTCACCCTGTTCATCAACTGGGGGGTGAAACCCTTTTCCATGGCGCTGCTGGGTTGGCTGTTCATCGGCCATCTGTTCCGACCCTGGTTGCCGGCGGGCCAGATCGACTCCTACATCGCCGGACTGATCATTCTGGCTGCCGCCCCCTGCACGGCCATGGTGTTTGTCTGGAGCCATCTGACCGACGGCGAACCCCATTTCACCTTGAGCCAAGTCGCCTTGAACGATCTGATCATGGTGTTCGCATTCGCCCCCATCGTTGGGATCCTGCTGGGTTTATCCGCCATCATCGTGCCATGGGAGACCCTGTTGTTGTCGGTGGGTCTGTTCATCGTTGTGCCGGTGATCGTCTCCCAGGCCTGGCGCCTGCGACTGCTGGCCCATGGGGGACAACCTGCCCTGGATGCCACCCTCCAGACCCTGCATCCGGTCTCCCTGGTGGCTCTGCTGGCCACACTGGTGCTGTTGTTCGGGTTTCAGGGAGAACAGATCCTCGCCCAACCCCTGGTGATCCTTTTGCTGGCCATTCCCATTCTGATTCAGGTCTACTTCAATGCCGGACTGGCCTATCTGCTCAATCGCCGACTGGGCGAGGCCCACTGCGTGGCCGCCCCATCCGCCCTGATCGGGGCCAGCAACTTCTTTGAACTGGCGGTGGCCACCGCCATCGGCCTGTTCGGCTTCGAGTCCGGCGCTGCCCTGGCCACGGTGGTGGGGGTGCTGGTGGAGGTCCCGGTGATGCTTTCCGTGGTGCATATCACCCTGGCCACCCGGGAATGGTATCAAAGGAAACAGGCGTGAACCGCACCCATTGGATGATGCGTTTCCGATCGGAATGCTCTGAAGGGGGTTACAAAGAAAGTTAAGGCAAGTTTTTGGAAACTCTGGGGAGGTTTTGGCTGGGCCGCCAGGATTCGAACCTGGGTATACCGGAATCAAAATCCGGGGCCTTACCGCTTGGCGACGGCCCAATTGGGAGCAGGATACTACACGCTTTCGGCGGTGCAGAAAAGGAAGAAAGTGACGTTAAACCGCGCCCATTTCGGGATGCGTCGTTTTACTGACAGAGGTCCAGGGGGATTATCCTCCTGGTGGGGTCCAGAGGCGAAGCCCTTGGGACTTTAAGCCTTTGGCGCGCTTTCCAAAAGGGAATTGCTAAAGCAATTCCCGCGCGCGCCCAGCAAAGCCGCAAAGCGACGCCTTTTCAGCCGTGCGTCCCGCATTGCCGCCGGGTCTGAAATCCAACATCCCGAAATGGGCGCGGTTTAAAGCGCGCCAGAATCAAAAAAAAAATCAAAACCCTGGGGGAGGAATCCCCCAGACCCCCGCTTTTTCTTCAAAAGTTTACAACACCCCCCCTTGCAGCCGGTTTTCATGACTGTAAAAAGGGTGCTCAGACAAAATCCCGCCCCCATAAACCCGCCAATCCGGATGGCGCTCCGCCACCTGCCGCAAGGCCCCATTGGCCAAAACGACGGACGGAAAAAGTCCGAAGACCGTGGAGCCGCTCCCGGACATGAGCACCGCCCGGGCCCCGGCCTCCAGCAGCGCACCGCGTGCCATGTCAATCCGTGGAGAGATCTCCCGGGCCGGCAGTTCCAGATCGTTCTCCAGCCAGTCCGCCAGGTCGGCCCCTGCTGATGGCCAACCGAGAGGCGCGCGCCCCACCGGCTGACGTCCCGCCAGGGCCTGAAAAACCCGTCGGGTGGAGAGGGACTCGCCGGGAAACACCAACACCAGCTCTCCGGTCAAGGGAACCGGCAACGGCGTCAACCGCTCTCCCACCCCCCGCACCAGGGCCGCACGCCCCCCCAGAAAAAACGGAATGTCCGCCCCCAGCCCCACCCCCAGAGCGATCAACGCCTCCAATCCCAGATTCACCCCCCACAAACGGTTCAGGGCCATCAGGGTCAGGGCCGCATCCGACGACCCCCCGCCCAACCCGGCCCCATCCGGAATCCGCTTGGTCAAATGCAAACGGGCCCCCCGGCTGACCCCGGCGGTCTGCGCCAACAGGCGGGCGGCCCGCAACACCAGATTCTCATCCGGAGAGGCCGTCACCGGCGGATCACAGATCAACTCCAGACCGGACTCCAGAGGGGTGATCTCCAGACGATCGAACAGAGGAAAAAAAACCATCAGGGATTCAAGCAGATGATAGCCGTCGGCGCGCCTTCCCACCACCCGCAGCGCCAGATTCACCTTGGCCGGAGCCCGCAACGACCACGGCTCTCCGGCTCCGCCAGTCGAGGTCACGGACGGGCTTCCAGGGGACGGGAAACCTTGAAACCGGCATCCTTCGCCTGGGAGAACAAGGCCTCCGGCGGTCCGGCGACAGGAAAACGCCAGGCGCGGAAGATGAATTCCAGACGGACCTTCGGTTTCTCGAGAGTCACCAGGATGCGACTTGGCATGAGTGGTTGTTCTTTTCCGGCATCACTCGGGTCAGGCCAGGTGTACACCACCCGATAAGGGGCGCCAGCCAAAGCCGCGCCGTGGCGCTCCCACAACACCCCCCGTTTGGGATCGAGCAGCAGCTCCTCTCCATCCCGGGTTTTGACCCGCACCCCGTTGGGCTCATAGGGAAACGGTCCCTCCCCCACCAGGGTATCCGCCTGACCCATGATCATCCGGAAAAACCGCTCCGGAGGGATGGGAACGCCGATCAGATGCCGCAACCCCTCGGCACTGGCCGGCACTTCGATCACGCTGCGCTTGTCCGGATTGACCCATTGCACCCGGTCCCCCCGGGCCAGAAGCTCTGCCGCCACCTGCTGAAAGGGGCCGTAGGCCCGCAGACGCACCCGCTCCCAGCCACTGCCCAACAGATCGATGCGATTGCGCCGCCCCTGATCCGGGGTTTCCAGATCCAGCACCCCATCCGCCGACCAGTGTTGCGCCACCTTGCGCCGGGCAGACTGATCGGATTGATAACGTTCGAGGATCGGTCCGCCCGGAACCGTCTGTTCCTTCCCCTGCATGCTCCCCGGACCGGCGCAGGCGCTCAACAACAGCGCCAGCAGACCGACCACCAGCCCCCCCCTGCCCTGCCGCCACCGCCGTCCCAGGTTCATCACCGGGTCTCGCTGCCGATGGCCGCCCCGGAACCCGCCTTTTTGTCCGGAATGGACGGGGGATCGGCATCACCGGCCTGGCCGGAACGTTCAATCTTGATTCGCAACGCCTGATTGGCGCCATCCAACTCCAGGGATTGACGCCACACAGTCACCGCATCCCGCATCCGTCCCGAAGCCGCCAGCACATCCCCCAGATGTTCCCGAATGGTGGGATCCTTGGGTTCCATGCGCACCGCCTCCCGCATCCGGGTGAGGGACTCGTCCAGCCGGTTCATGCGGAACAACACCCATCCCAGACTGTCCAGAATGAAACCATCCGCCGGCGCCAACTGGGAGGCCTTGTGGATCAGCTTGTGGGCATCCTCCAGTTTCTCGTTCCGGTCTGCCCAGGTGTAGCCCAGATAATTGAGGGCATGGGCATCCTCGGGATTCTTGCCGATGTATTGTTGCAGATCCTGTTCGGCTTCCGGCCAGCGTTTCAGCTTGTCCAGGGCCATGGCGCGGTTGAACAGAAACCGGCTCTGTTCCGGGGCCACCTTCAACCCCTTGGTGGCGCTCTCCACCACGCCGACATAATCCTCCTCCTGCAACAGGATCACCGTCAGGGCCAACAGCACCTCGACCCGATCCGGATAGATCCCGTTCAACTCCCGCAGACGGACAATGGCCTCTTTGCCTTTCTTGTCATAGGCTTCCAGAAAAGCGATCCGCACCTGGGCTTCCAGATGGAACGGCTCGTCCCGTTTGATCGGTTCATAGGCCCGCCGGGCATCCGGAATGCGCTCCAGGGCCTCCAGCACCTGCCCGATGTAATAGGCCACCCCGCTGTTGCCGGGCCGGGCCGCGTCGGCCAACCGCAACTCCTGCAGGGCCTCCTCGTACTGACGCTGACTCATCAGGATCAAGGCCGAGGTCAACCGGGCCTGCATGCTGCCCGGTGAAAGTCGGGCAATGGTCCGGAACTCCTCCAGCGCGGCGGAGCGATCCTCCTGGGTGAGCAGCAGTCGGCCAAGACGGCTGTGAATGGTTTCGTTTTCGGGATTGCGGGTCAGATATTCACGATAGATGGTCTCCGCCTCTTTGGGGCGTTCCAATTCCTGAAGCGCCGCCCCCAGGGCCAGGACCGGTTCGAGCTGATCCGGGGCCTGTTTTCGGGCCTTGCGGAAATATTCCAGGGATTTCTTGAGATCCGGCACATGCACATAGGCCCGACCCAGGGCCAGATTGGCCTTCCATGCCATTTCCGGCTTGGCGAAGAGGGGCGCCAGGGCGCTTTTGGCCCGGGCCGGATCTTTCAGGCGACCGTAGAGTTGGGCGAGCATCAGCCGCGCCGACAGGTGATCCGGTTGTTTTTTCAGGAGAGTTTCGTATTGGGTAGCCGCTTCCTGGAATCTTTCCAGGGCGTTGAGCAGCCCGGCGAGCAGCAGTCGCGCCTTGGTGTTCTGGGGATCCAGTTCCACCACTTCCTGGGCAAACCGCACCGCCAGGTTGATATCCCCACGCTGGGTGGCCAGATGGGCCACCACCAGACGGGCCTCCACGGATTTGGGATCCCCTTCGGCCACCCGGATAAAGGCTTTCTCCGCCTCATCCCAGCGCCGGTCTCCCATCATCATGTGGCCCAGCACATAATAATAATAAACCCCGTCGGCGCCTGGTTTTTCCGCCAGTGCCGCCTCGGGGGAGCGGGACTCTCCCAGCGATTCACCGGGCCGATCCCCGGCGCTGGTGCCGTTATCCGGCAATCCGGTTCCCGTGAGCACGCAACCGGTCAGAACCCAACCGCAGAACGCTCCCAGCCACCCCTTCCGGGCCAAAGGATGCCACCCGAAACCTTTGAATTGTTTCATGCAATATCTCCCACCGGCGCGCGATACGCAATCACCGCCGTCAACCTCAACAACCGTTCCAAAAGGGAAGAAGCGCCGACTCCCGGTCATGATTTCAGAACGCACGTACGCAACCGTACGGACGCCTGAGACTCGAAACCCAAGCGCACCCTGGAACGATCAATAATTATTTTACAATGATTTCAAGGTAATCGCCGCGAAATGACCGCCAAGACTCTTGCGGGGAATTGTTCATTCGTACTGATACGGCAGCATAGCACACTTGCCCGACAGCTTTCCAGAGGCTTGACACCCCAAATCCAAAAAAATCACCCGACCCCTTTTCCGGCGAGATCCGCATGCTGGATTTCGGTCATCAGGGTCTGGAGATCAAGACCGTACATGCGCACCACATCCGCCAGGGTATCCACTTCGGAAGCCAGGCACTCCCCGCAATCGATGCCCTTGAGCGCCAGAAGTCGCGCCAGTCCGGGATGCTCCCGCATCAATTGGGCCATGTTTTTTCCCATGTCAATGACACCCATGCGCCACCCCCTTTTGCAAGACTTGCTTTAATGAACCCATTGTGCCATTGTCCGGGGGGCGCTTGCAACAACAATCCCCAGTGACCGAAAAATCATTGTGACAGACCTTGCATCCGGATTGGAAATATGCGATGCTTGTCAATTGGATCAGCCAAGGATCCGCATCTTCAACCTGCTGCGACGACTCACGGGAGACCATTCGTGACGAGAAAATTGACTCTGGGGGGTAAGGCCCCGCAAACCGGCTACAGGGTTTCCCACTCCCACCGGAGAACCAAACACGCCTGGCTGCCCAACATCCAAAAGCGCGCCCTGTTCAGCATGAGCCTGGGACAAAGCTTCAGCATGACCCTGCCCACGGAAACCATCCGTTCCGTGGACAAGGCCGGCGGGCTGGACAACTATCTGATGCAACTCGCGCCAGACACCCTCAACGAACCCATGCGCCGTCTGCAGGCCCGCATCCGCCAACGGGTGGAACACACCCCCGACGCCGGCTGATTCTGACGCAAAGCCATCTGCATCAAAAAAGCTCCAGCAGGATGCGCGCATCCTGCTGGAGCTTTTTTTGCCACGCCATCAATCCGGCTAAAATCAGGCACGCACTCCCCGATCCTCACAAGCCCCAAAAAAAAGGTGTGCCGAAAACGGATGCATGTTGCACTTGTTTTCAGCACACCCTGTTGGAGACAGTCAACCCGCATCGGTAACTGCCAAAGAAAATCTGCAACGGTTCCAGCAACTCTTTCAAAAACCAAACACCATCCAATCCATGGAGTCGTCCTTATCCAAAGCGATGATCCCTCGCCCGCTTGTCCATCTCGCTTCTCGCCTTTTCCACCTGCTGCTGCATTTCTCTGGTGACTTGGGCAAAATGCGCATAGCGCTCAAGATCCGGGGTTGCGTCAACGGATCCCTCCAGAATGGCAGGAACAGCATCGAAACTTTGTTTGGTAGACATGCGCTCTCCTATGGTTAGAGGTTTATATTAACCGCTTATTATCACGAAACTGTGTCAAAAGTAAAGGCCACTTCGTTTCGCCGACCTCGCTTTTGATCATCTTTATGCGATTTTCAGACCATCCATGCATTCGCGATGGATTATACCAAAATCGTTGCTGGCTGCGCATCCACAGGAACGGGGACTGATCGTAGAATCCTGCTGTCGCATCCAACACAATCTCCATGCTGACAACGGGCTTCATCTCCCGATCCCCCCACATATCCAAGGGAACGAATTCCGTCACCCAAAGAAAATGGGACAGGGGCTGACTGATCAGAAACCGTGAAAATCGATCCTGGTCACGGGATCGGAGTTGCTTGTAATTCTTGGACGAAGTGCAAAACATCCTCCGAACATAACGTACCCCAGAACCTGCGACATCACTCTCCTCAAAAAACGACGCCATCATTCTATTTGTAAGCATTTCCGCATTTAATGCAGAAAGGAACACTTTTGCCGGGAGTGGCGCAACAAACGCATCAATCCCCTGGAAGGTATGCTTGTAGAGTTGCCCCTCGATTTTGTCCCTCAACAGGATTTGATAAGGCAAACAATTATCATCATTGACCACAAAACCACGCAGAAAATCCGTTGATGGAATCATGAGTCCGCCACGATCCACCAAAAGCTTGCTATCGCACACGTACCCGAAAGCCACCACCGCATGACCTGGCAAACCGATGATCGGCGGAAGTCCGCTGTCCACATAAATTTGTAAATAACGAACCAGCATATCAATCATGTCCTGATTCGGTTGCGGGTCTGGCAACTTCTGAATACCACACCAGAGATCAGACGGAGGGCATGGCTGATCCTTGGCGAACTGCAAGTCAAAATACTCCGCCTCCAGACCGTATTCGGCAAACATGGCTGCAATCTGCGTCATGACCAACCCGCGACTCGGCACCGTTCTCCCCAGGCTCTTGTCCTTATTCAGAAGGGCAACATCAAAAGGATATATCTCACGGTAATTAGGATAACGCTGTGAAAGGTAACGAAAAAGACTCCACATAGCAGTCTCAGCACACACATGCGCCTCAGCATCCTGGCTCTGATGCGGGAAGGCCATCACCTCCAACTTCTGCCCCATGATGTACGCACGATAGGGGGCCAGCACTCCCTGCACTTGGTGAGCACCTGGAGAGGCCAACGCCAACTTGCGAGGATCCAAAAGACAACGCCCAAGTCGCGAATATTCCGTGGGACGCAACACCACATTGCCACGGTAACCTGGACTGGTATCCGCGCATTCCTTCACCGCAAATTCTTTTGATAACCGGCCCAATTCATTATTAAATTCATCACTTGATAAATAAAAAACATTCCGTAGGACAATAACGTCAAAAATATGAATACGAATAGCCCTGCCTGAGTAGTCTGAAAATTTTTTTGAATAATACCCTGAATATACGTTGCGGTAATCCTTGTCAATATAATGATGCTCGACAATAAGACATCTCGCCCCGGCAAAAATTTTCCTGATCGCCTTTTTATCTTGATCCCCCAAAAACCCCACGGATTCCACAAGCCAATCCAGACCCGCATCGCCTGAATCCGCATCTTCCAAATCAAACCACTCAAAACTTTCATTAGCCATGAGAACATCGACCTCAATTATGAATGTCACAAACAGCCAAACAAATACCTATCTCAGCATTCCATGTCAACCATTTAATCCATCTGCATAAATTTTTATAATAAAGATCTACATTATTTTCCATAAAAAAACCAAACAAACACCTCTCACCCTCACTCCCCCTTCAGCAACGCCTCCGCAGCCTCGGCAATGACCCGGAAACGGGCCGCATCCCCTCCCCGGTCCGGATGGTGCAGAAGCGACAACTCCCGGTAACGTCTCCGGATGGCCACACGGTCCGCGTCCGCGGCCACCCCCAGTACGACCCGGGCCGACTCCTGCCGCTCCCACGCCCCCAACTGACGCCAGAAACCGGCGATCATGCCGATCACCTCTTCCCGGGTGGTGCTCTCCAGGTGGGTGGTGTCCAGATAATAACTCCGCAGAGGATCATGGCACTCCAGCCCCTCTCCCCCTTCCCGCCAGGGCTTGAGCACGATCTCCAGACAGTGAATGCGCAAATCCCCCTGTCTCTCCCGCCGCAGTTGCCCCTGCAACAGATATAATTGATGAAACAGAAAAAAATGGGTGCGAAACAGGGAAAGATCCTCCGACAGGTCGCAGGTGGCAAATGGCGCCACCCCCTGACGCTGCAACAGCTTCACCAACGCATGCTCCCGCATGCCGCCTGGATGGGCCAGCAGAATTTCCAGAAGTCGTGCGGAGATGGAAATTCCCGCTTCAGCCGGAGTTCCACCGGCTGGAATTTCAGAATGACTTGACAAAGAAAACCCTTCCGATCAATTATTTGAAGTTTGCGCCCACTGCAAGCACCCTTTTTGCCCAACACCCGGACCTCACACGGTCGAGATGGAGAGAACTGCATGAAGATCAATTTGTTTGTCCTGGACGAAATGCAACCGTCCCAGATCCAGGCCCTGCTGACCCGCTCGGAAAACGACATCGAAAACCTTCTGCCCGTGGTGGCCCCCATCATCGAACGGGTCAAGAACGAAGGGGATGCCGCCCTGATCGACTTCAACGCCCGCTTCGACAAGGTGGTCATGGAAGCCTCCCAGCTCAAGGCGAGCGAAGAGGAGTTCGAACAGGCCCGTCGCAACCTCCCCGAGGATGTCAAGGATGTGATCCGCAAGTCCGCGGACAACATCCGCTCCTTCCACGAGGCCCAGATGCCCGAGGCCATGTGGTTCAAGGAGATCCAGCCCGGCATCATGGCCGGAGAGAAGATCACCCCCATCCCCTCCATCGGTCTGTATGTTCCCAGAGGCAAGGGGGCGTTTCCGTCGGTCATGCTCATGCTGGGCCTGCCGGCGAAAATCGCCGGGGTGGAACACATCATGGTCTGCACCCCCCCCTCCCCCGGAGGCAAGGCCGATGACGCCACCCTGTTCGCCGCCGAGTTGTGCGGCATCAAGGAGGTCTACAAGACCGGCGGGGCCCAGGCCATCGCCGCCATGGCCTACGGCACCGAAACCGTTCCCAAGGTGGTCAAAACCAGCGGTCCCGGCAGCAGTTACGTGTCGGCGGCCAAGCGGCTGCTCTATAGCAAGATCGACGTGGGCGCTCCGGCTGGTCCCAGCGAGGCGATCATCCTGTGCGACGAACACGCCGATCCCTATGTGGCCGCCCTCGATCTGCTCATCGAGGCCGAACACGGTCCGGACTCCACCGCCATGCTGGTCACCCATGATCGGACGCTGGCCGAACGGGTGCGGGAGATCGTGCCCGGACTGATCGCCGATCTGCCGGAACAGCGTCAGCAGTTCTGCACCCATGTGCTTTCCAATTACGGCGGGGTGGTGCTCACCTCCAGCCTGGAGGCCTCCATCGCCTTCACCAACGATTTCGCCCCCGAACACCTGGAGGTCATGACCGAAGATCCCCTCTTCGTGGCCAACCGCATCTTGCATGCCGGCGAAATCCTGCTGGGGCCCCACACCCCGATCACCATCGGCAACTTCTCCCTGGGGGTCAACGCCATTCTGCCCACCGGCGGCTTTGCCAAGACCTTCTCCTGCGTCACGGTGTTCGACTTCCTGAAACGCTCCTCCATCGGCTGGGTGAGCCGCCAGGGCTACGACGGCATCAAGGATACCGCCCTGCGCTTTGCCCAATACGAAGGGTTCGCCTCCCACGCGGCGGCCATCCTGAAACGGCCCCGTTAAACCGCACCCATTTCGGGAGGTTGATTCTTGAAAAGCTTTGCGTATCCTCACCCAAAGGCGCCGCCTGCGGCGGCCTGCCGCGCGCGCGGGAATTGCTTCGCAATTCCCTTTTGAAAAGCGCGCCAAAGTCAAAAACAAAGTCCCAAGGGCCTCATTCCTGGACCCCACCCCAGGGATAATCCCCCTGGACCCCTGTCAATGAAACGACGCATCCCGAAATGGTTGCGGTTTGACAATCCACTTTTGGCAATCGAGCCTTGGCGCATGCACCTGTTTACGTTACCCCGCATCGCACTCAGCCGCATCCGTGCCCGACCCCCGAAGGAACACTACTGGTCGTTGCGGGAACATTTGGGGCGACTCTCCCGCCTGTCCGGTCAGGACCGTTTTGCCCGTCTGGTCTGGCAGGATCAGTGGCGCTATCTGCGCGGAGGGGTGCAACCCGTGGACGGGGCGTGCCGGCAACGGGCCCACGCGGCGGCAGAATGGCTGGTGCGGGCCTGGGAAGCCACCCGGGACGACGGGGTTTCCATGGGCTATTTCCCCTGCGATCCTCCCGGACGCTCCCCGACCGGCAACGGCTGGCGCCCCTCCTATCCGGAAACCACGGGTTACATCATCGTCTCCCTGCTGGACTACGCCATCCGTTTTTCCAACGCCCTGATGCGGGAGAGGGTCGTGGCCATGGGCCGCTGGGAAGCGGAGGCGCAGATGCCCAGCGGCGCGGTTCAGGGAGGGGCGATCACCACCCCGAACCAACAACGCCCGGCGGTTTTCAACACCGGCATGGTGCTCCACGGCTTCACCGCTCTCATGACCCACGAATCCGATCCGCAGATCGAACAGGCCGCCCGTCGCGCCGCCGATTTTCTGATCAGCGATATGGATGCCGACGGACATCTGCGCACCCATGGGGCCTTTGTCGCCGCCCAACCCATCAAGACCTACAACTGCCTGTGCGCCTGGGGATTGCACCGGTTTGGCGAACTGACCCGGGAACCACTCTATCGGGAAGCGGCGCTGCGTCTGGCCCTGGCATCCATGGCTCTGCAAAGGCCCAACGGCTGGTTTCCCCACAACTGCCTGGAACGGGAAGATGCCCCCCTGACCCACACCATCGGCTACACCCTGCAGGGACTTCTGGAAACCGGTCATGCCGCGGCAGAACCGAGACTCATCGACGCGGCGCGCCGGGGCATGCTGCCCATCCTCGACGCCATCTCCCCCAACGGCTTTCTGCCGGGCCGTTTCCATGCGGACTGGAGTCCGGCGTCATTCAGTTCCTGCCTCACCGGCAGCGCCCAACTGGCCATCGTCTGTTTCCGTCTCTATCAGATTCTGGGCGAGACCGCCTTTCTGGAGGCCGGTCATCGTCTGCTGGACTTTCTGAAAGGACTGCAGGTGATCGATCCCCCCGACTCTCCCATGCGCGGCGCTCTGGCCGGATCGTTCCCGCTGTTCTTCGGAGAGTACCAGTCCGCCGGTTTTCCCAACTGGGCCACCAAATATCTGCTGGACGCCCTGCTGTTGCAGGACAGGATCATCGAGGGACGGCGATGACTCCCCTCTGGATGGCCCATTTGAAGAGCCAACTCAAAGGAGTCTGGAAGAAACAGCGCCTGGCGCTGCTCAGACGCTGGTTCGGGTTTGGTCCGGAGGAGTTGCGCCGGGCGCTGCACACCCTGGGAATTCACAGTGGAGACACCCTGCTGGTCCACTCCTCCCTGGACCGGCTGGAGTGCTTCACCGGCAAGATCTCCGAACTGATCGTCGTCCTGCAAGAAGCGGTAGGATCCGAGGGGCTGCTGCTCATGCCCACCCTGCCCTTCTCCGGCACCGCCCTGGAATGGGTGCGCTCCGGCAACCGCTTCGACGCCACCACCACCCCATCCCGTTCGGGTCTGCTCACGGAACTCTTCCGCCGTTCCCGGGGGGTGATCCGCAGCATCCACCCCACCCACCCCGTGGCGGCCTGGGGAAGACAGGCACAAGCTTTCTGTCGGGATCATCCCGCTTGCGCCACCCCCTGCGGTCACGGCTCCCCCTATGCCAATCTGCTGGAGGCCAACGGCAAAATCCTGCTGCTGGGGGCCGGCATCGAATCCCTGACCTTCTTCCACGCCGCAGAAGAGATTCTGGAATCCCGTCTGCCCCGCTCCCCGTTCACGCAGGAGCGGTTCGAACTCCTCTCCCGCGCCCCGGACGGGGCCTTGATTCCCACGATCACCCGACTTTTCGACCCGGCGCTCTCCCGCCAACGGCGCATTGCCCGCATGGTGCCGGAGCTCAAGCGTCGCGGAGAGTGGCATGGCGTTCGCCTGGGCACCGCCGCGATGATACGCCTGGACGCCCGGGTGATCCTGACCACCCTGACCGCCATGGCCGATGAAGGACGCTTCTGCTATGCGCCCTGACCCTCGCCAACGATTTCTGGAGTCTCTGAGGAACCAACAGGGTCACGCCACCCGCCAGGCGGCGCTGACCTATTTGCAGGAGAGCCCGGAAGCGGGACGCTGGCGGGTGGTGGCCAACGCGGCCCGAACACTGGCAGAGGGGGATCTGGAGCTGAAAACCCTCCGGGTGGCCATTCTGGCGTCGTTTTCCAGCGAGTTCATGCAAGACACCCTGCAGGCCCTGGGGCTGGCCCATGGCATGCGCATTCTTCTTTACTCGGGTGGTTTTGCCCAGTATGCCGCGGAGATCCTCGATCCGGCCAGCGGACTCTACGCCTTCCGGCCCGACGCGGTGATTCTGGCCATCGAGGGGGAACGCCTGCTGCCGGAGCTTTATCGGGAGGGTCAAGCCCGACCCGACGCCCGACTGGAGAGCCTCACCGGGGAGGTTCTGGGGGAGTTCGACACCCTGATCCAAAGTTTCCGCCAGCACTCCGAAGGGTTGCTGCTGATCCATGACCTGATCCCGCCGGCCTTCCGTGCGCTGGGCATCCTGGATGGCCGCCACGCGCCCGGTATCGCCGAGGTGATCACGGGGATCAATGCCGCGCTTCTGGCCCGGACCCGGCAAGAGAGGGGCGTGCATGTGGTCGATTACTCCGGACTGGTATTGCGGGCCGGCACGGAGGCCTGGTTCGACCGCCGTCCGGCGATGCGGGCCAAGGCCCCCATCCATGCTCCCATGCTGCCCAGGCTGGCGGGAGAGTACCTGAAATACCTGCGGGCCGCCTGCGGCCTGACCCGCAAATGTCTGGTCACAGACCTGGACAACACCTTGTGGGGCGGCGTCATCGGCGAGGACGGACTGGAGGAACTCCGGCTTGGTCCGGACCACCCCGGCAACGCCTATCTGGCCTATCAGCGGACCCTGCTGCAGTTGCACAGCCGGGGAATTCTGCTGGCGATTGCCAGCAAGAACAATCCGGAGGATGTGGAGGCGGTGTTTGCCAACCATCCGGCCATGCTGCTGCAACTGCGGCACTTCGCCTGCCGACAGATCCACTGGCAACCCAAATCCCGCTCCCTGCTGGCCATTGCCCGGGAACTCGACATCGCGCTGGAACACCTGGTGTTCGTGGATGACAATCCGGCGGAGCTGGCGGAGGTCCGCGCCGCCCTGCCCATGGTCACGGTGATTCCCTTTCCGGCCCGACCCGAGGAGGCGGTTGCCGCCATCCTCGAACCCGGCTGGTTCGACGCCCTGGTTCTCTCCAGCGAGGACCGCCACCGCACCGCCCTCTACGCACAGAAGGCCCAGGCCGAAGCGCTGAAAGCGACCAGCCACTCCCTGGAGAGCTATCTGACCAGCCTGGAAATGGTGGTGGAGATCGCCCTCGCCACATCCGCCACCCTGGCCCGGATCGCCCAGTTGACCCAGAAGACCAATCAGTTCAACCTGACCACCTTCCGCCACTCCGAAGAGGAGATCGCCCGCCGCATGGAGGATCCCTCCTGGCTGGTGCTATCGGTCCGGGTCACGGACCGCTTCGGCGACAACGGCGTGGTGGGAGTGATGATGGCCCGCCTCTCTCCCGACCCCGCCACCCTGGAGGTGGAGACCTTTCTACTCAGTTGCCGGGTGATCGGACGCACCATCGAAACCGCCATGCTGGCCGAACTCTGTCTGCATGCCCGTCGGAGAGGCGCGACACGCCTGCTGGGCCGGATCATCCCCACCGCCAAGAATCTCCCGGCCCGCCAACTCTACCAGGAACACGGTTTTCACCGTTGCGGCCCCACCCCAATCGATCCCTCCCGGGACGCAAGTCTCTGGGAGTTGCACCTCACCCCCCACCAGGGAGGGATTGCCACTCCCCCCTGGATCACACTGACAGAGTGCCGACCATGGAACTGCAGATCAAACAATTGATGGCGGATTTCTTGAACCTGGATCCGGAGCGCATTGACGACTCCACCGCCATCGAAAACGTGGCGGGCTGGGACTCCTTCAACCATCTCAACCTCTGTCTGGCCCTGGAACAGGAGTTCTCCGTCACCCTGGATGTGGCGGAAATGGAGGCCATGACCTCCTATTACGACATTCTCCAGACCATTCAGGCGAAATTATGATGCCCTGTCCACGACAGCTCCTCCCATGATCACGCGCCTGCTGCGACTTCCCTATGGCACAGCCCAGAATATCGGTTTCGGGTTGCTGTTCGCCATTCTCGTCGCGGTGGTGATCATCGCCTACAGCAACAGCCATCAAGGGAATCAGGCCCTGCACGTCCTGATCGACGTACACACCCCCCGTCTGAAACAACTGCAACAGATCCATGCTCATCTCCTCACCGCCCACGCCGGATTCAACACCTCGATCCAGACCCGGCCCCCCAGCTTCCAGGAGATTCTCAGCGCCATCGACGACCTGGAGCACCACACCCGGGAACTGGAACAATACCTCGCCACAACCGGACTGCCCATTCCGGCCACCAGACCGGTGCAGACGCTGCTCAAGACGCGGACCACCCTGTTGCAACAGACGGCGGCACAAAATGTCATCCGACTCGATCCCTTCGACTCCAACCAACCCATTCTGACCCGGCTCGAAGAGAACCTGGCCGCTTTCAAGGAGTGCCTCTTCGGAATTGTTCCGGAACACCCGCCGCAAGAATTTTCCGAACCCATCCAACGACTGCTCAACAACTGTCATGAACGGCTCTCCGAACTGGAATGGGAGGTGAAACGCCAGTTGACCCGTCCCAGAACCGCGATGGAAACAGCCATCAAGGAGGTGGAAGAGGCGCAGATCCTGTTTGAGTCCCTGCGCCAGCTCGCCGAAGACGATCCCGCGACCTTCGACCCGGAACGGATGCAATGGCTGGCGGCGAAGATCACCCGGTTCCGCACCGAAATGCAGCGCCATCATCAGGAGGTGATCCGGAGCAATTTCAAAGCGGAAAGCCTGGACAAGGCGCAAAAGAACATCACCCGCACCTGGCATGCCATGGAGGAGGCCATTATGGAGATGCGCCAGCGACTGATCGGGCAGGTGAAAGAGATCGAAACCAACAGCCTGGCAGTC
>JADGAB010000290.1 GCA_015232245.1 Magnetococcales bacterium
TGAAAAAAAAGCGGGGGTCTGGGGGATTCCTCCCCCAGGGTTTTGACTTTGCTTTTGACTTTGCTTTTGACTTTGCTTTTGACTTTGCTTTTGACTTTGCTTTTGACTTTGCTTTTGACTTTGGCGCGCTTTCACAAAAAAGCTTTTTTCACGCCCAGGCGTGAAAAAAGCTTTGCGCGCAGCCTTGGGATCAAGCCGTTTTTCGCAAAGCGAAAAACGGCTTGATCCCCTTGCCAAAAATAAAGAAAAGACGCCACTGTGGGGCGCGCAAGGGCATGGCTTCGCAACTCCCTTTTGAAAAACGCGTCAAAAACAAAACCTCAAGGGCCTCATTCCTGGATAATCTCCCTGGACCCGTAACCGTTCCAACTCCCAGGAGGCGCTCCTGAACCCGGATCTTCAAACAACGCTCATGGACAAACCAGACCCCTTTGCCAACGCGACCCTCTGCACCCACTGCGGTTATTGTCTGCCGGTCTGTCCCACCTATCAGAGCGACAACGACGAAACCCACTCCCCCCGGGGCCGGGTCTCCATCATTCTGGCCCTGCGCAATGGCACCCTCTCCGTTGACGAGGCGGCCCGGACACTCTCCACCTGCCTGGTCTGTCGGGCCTGCCATGTGGCCTGTCCGGCTGGGGTGAAACCGGCCAAGCTGGTCAGCCTGATGCGGGGACGCCAACCCGAGCCCGCCACCCGGCTCAGCCACTGGCTGCACCTGGTGACGGACCATCCGGGCCGCACCGCGCTTGCCGCCCGGCTGCTGCGCTGGTATCAGGCATCCGGGCTGCAACGCCTGCTGCGCGGCTCCCGACTGCTGCGTCTTATCCCCCCCCTGCAGCGCCTGGAAGCCCTGCTTCCCCGCCACCGAGCGGATCCCATTCCCGAATTCCCCCCCCGACCTCTCCAGTCCACAGCCCGGGTGGCCCTGCTGTGCGGCTGCATGGCCCGCCTCTTTCATCCCCGCACCGCTCCGGCCACCGCCAATCTCCTCGCCCTGGCCGGCTGCGAAGTGGTGCTGCCGCAAGGGTTCGGCTGCTGCGGCGCTCCCTACCGGGAGAGCGGAGACCGGCAGGCCTTCCTGCGCCAGGCCCGGGCCACCCTGACCGCCTTTGCCAACGCTCCCCCCGTGGATGCGGTCCTGTGCGACAGCGCCATCTGCGCGGTCACGATCCAAGGATATGCCCGCGCCTTGAGCCACGATCCCCAACTTGCCCAACCCGCCCGGGAACTTTCTGCCCGGATTGTGGATCTGGCAGGTTATCTGCTTCCGCGTCTGACCGCACGGGGTATCCGGTTCGGTTCGCCGGGGGGCCAGAGCGTGACTTATCATGATCATTGCCAAACCCGCTACGGGTTGGGTATAATAGAGGAACCCAGAAAATTGCTCGACGTTTTGCCGGCAACACGCCATGAACTCGTCGCCCCAGGCTCCATCGGCGCCTGTTGCGGCGCGGGAGGGGTCTACATGCTGCGCCATCCGGAGCATGCCCGGGCCATCCGCGCTGACAAACTCGCCGCCATCCAGGCGACCGGCAGCGATCTGGTGGCCGCCAGCAATCCAGGCTGCATCCTGCATCTGGAAGCCGGTCTGGCAGAATCCGGTTCCCGAACCCAGGTGCGACACATCGCCGAACTGATCTGGACCGCTTATCGCAACCGCACGAACCACACAAGAGAAAAACCATGAAACCGACCCGTTTGATCCTGTTGATTCTTATGCTCCTGACCGCACTGGCGGTCGCCATGCCTCCCATCGATGCCGAGGCCGGACGCTTCGGCGGCGGCACATCCACCGGAGCCCGAGGCTCCCGCAGCTTCTCCACCCCCCAAGAGGCCGCCCCCCGCTCCGGCATGCACCAGAGCGCTCCCGCCAGCCCCGGCATGGCCAGCCCGGCCAACCCGGTCGCCACCCCGCCCCGCACCTCCGGCTTTGCCTCCGGTCTCATGGGAGGAATCGGCGGACTGCTCCTCGGCGGCATGCTCGGCTCCATGCTCTTTGGCGGCGCAGGCTCGGGCATGGGCTTTCTGGAGATCATCCTGCTGGCGGGACTCGGCTGGTTTCTCTACAAACGCTTCTTTTCCAAACCCTCCGTACCGCAAACCATCTCCATGCCGGCCCCGGCCACCGCACAGGCAGGCCCGACCACAGGACGGGTCTCTCTGGAAAAACATCCGGACCTATCCAGCGCCCAGTATCAGGGCAGTGAACTGCCCCGCACCTTCGCCATGGGGGCCCCCGTGGATGAGGTCAGTCAGGGACTGGCCCGCATCGCCAGCATGGATCCCCGGTTCAACGAAGCGTATTTCATCAACGGTGCCCAGGGCGCCTTCAAGAGTATCCAGAGCGCCTGGAGCGACTGGAGCGTGGAGCGTCTGCGGCCCCTGCTGACAGACCGCATGTGGCAGTTGATCGAACAGCAGGCCAAGGAGCGCCAGGCCGCCGGTCGCCGGGATATCATCGAAAAAATCCAGTTCCAGACCGCCGAAGTCTCCGAAGCCTGGCAGGAGGCGGGCGAGGATTGGATCACCGTCCATTTCAAGGTGGATCTGGTGGAGTACGAAACCGATGTGGCGGGGCATGTCCTCAACGGCAACCCCAACCAGTCGAGCACGGTCGAGGAGTACTGGACCTTCTGCCGTCCTGTGGGCAGCAGCAATCCCAACTGGTTCCTGTCGGCCATCCAGCAACCCGGTGAAGTGGCCAGAAGCGTTCCGTGAATCCGTTGGCGCGCACTTTTGTAAAACGGTCCGGAGTTTTCTTCTGGATCGTTGTGCTGTTCGTGATCACAGGCTGTTCCAAATCCCCGGATCCCGCGGTGACCGAGGAGAACAGCCTGACCCTGGTCCCCTGGTCCCAGGTGACCAAAGTCTTCAATCACGATCCGGATCTGGCCTCCTGGGCCGATGCCCTGGAGGCCAGCGTTGGCTATTACGCCAACCTCAAGGCCGACACCCCGGTCCGTTTCGGCGCCCGCGTCTACACCGCCGCCGCCATGAGCGAGGCGTGCAAGGATCTGGCCCACGCCGCCCGCACCATGGATCCGGTTCCTTTTCAGGAACACCTCAAAAAGAACTATCTGCTCTTTGCCTCGGTGGGCGCGGATCCACGGGGAGAGGTGCTGGTCACCGCCTATTTCGAGCCACTGCTGAAAGGCTCCCTCACCCAGACCAAGAGCTTTGCTTATCCCATCTACCGTCGTCCCCGCAATCTGGTGGAGGTGGATCTGTCGGAGTGGTCCGGGGAGTTCAAGGACAAACGGATCATCGGACGCATGGACAAGGGACGGTTGCGTCCCTATTTCGACCGCGCCCGCATCGACGGAGAGAAGGCGCTCAAAGGGCACAATCTGGAAATGGCCTGGGTGGATGATCCGGTGGAGCTGTTCTTTTTGCACATTCAAGGCTCGGGACGGGTTCAGTTGCCGGACGGCTCCACCTTGCGGGTCGGATATGCCGCCACCAATGGTCTGCCCTATCGTTCCATCGGAGCCATGCTGATCGAAGAGAATCAGATCTCCAAGGAGAACATGAGCATGCCCGCCTTGCGGCAGTGGCTCAAGGAGAACCCCAAACAACGGGAGCGGGTGCTGTTCTCCAATCCTTCGTATGTCTTTTTCCGCAAGCTCGAAGGGGGACCGTTCGGCAACATCGGCGTACCGTTGACCGGCGAGCGCTCCATGGCCACGGATGCTTTGCTCTTTCCCAAAGGGGCCCCCGGGCTGCTCTATCTGACCATGCCCGAATTTGCCGACGATGGCAGTGTGACCAATTGGAAACCCACCTTGCGGTTCACCGTCAATCAGGATGCGGGCGGGGCCATTCGTGGCGCCGGTCGGGTGGATTATTTCATGGGCTTTGGCGAAAAGGCCATGCGTACCGCAGGCATCATGAAACAGCGCGGCTCCTCGCTGTACTTCATCGCGCCCCGGCCCACGGACGAACCCAGAAGCTGGTGGAGTTGGATCTCCGACCGGTTCCATTGACCGGCACGGCATCAACGCATCGAAACTGTTGAAAAAAAAAGCGGGGGTCTGGGGGATTCCTCCCCCAGGGTGTGGACTTTGACTTTGCTTTTGACTTTGGCGCGCTTTCACAAAAAAATTTTTTCCCGCACTGCGTGAAAAAATTTTGCGCGCAACCTTGGG
>JADGAB010000291.1 GCA_015232245.1 Magnetococcales bacterium
AAGTTTGGATGGGACACAAATGATGCTCCTCGGAATGTTTGCTTTCGCTAACTGTCCCGGCTTAAGTGGATGGCCGCACCTTTTATACTTTTGTCCACTTCCGCATGGACATGGATCGTTCCGACCGACTTTAGGTGCGCGTTCAATACTACTCATAGTTGAAAACTGCGTTCGTTTTTCTGTCATTGGTCCAACCAGTTGATTATAGAGAGGACGTGCCGTTACCCGTTTATCTCGAACCCCCATTAAGACCTCTACGTCCTCCAGATCACCCATTATGCTGATGTCCACGCATCGCCGCGCATACGCCTGACGAATCTGCTCCATAGACTCAGTAGCCTCCAACTCGTCCAGACCCCAAATCAAAAAGGCGTTAAATTCTGCATCGTTGGCCTCGTATTGTTCCAACTGGCGGGTCAAAATCCCCACACACTCATCACGACAGAACGAGTGTCGCCTACCAATTTCTCCAAGTGCATTGGCAATCAAAGTGCGACATGCTGCCGGGATATCAGTACCCAACATCTGGACTACTGGAGCGATAGCTGGCTGGCCGATCATACCGAAAACCATGGGAAGATCATCTAACAGCCAATCGTCGTAGTCACCTTCCTGGTCTTCCAATAACTGCAACAGAGGGACAACTGCATCCTCGGCCCTCAATTGTCCAAGTGCCCGCCAAGCGTGGAGAGGTGCCCACACGTCAAGGCTATCTTGATCTGCTTGGTGCAGTTCCTGGTCTGTAGCCATATGAATCAATATGGATATATGATCGGTGGTTAGGCCTATACCCAGGTAGTCAAACCAATAATTCCCCTGTGTCCTTGGTTCTCCCATGGTCAATAACCGGGATACTGGATCCGGATAATCATGTTCAATCAAAGGTGTTTGTATCTTTGGCACATAGAGTCGCGACCCATCGGGCGCTTGCATTGGCACCTTGGGATCCATGCCCAAGGATTCTTGGATCAAATCACGTGCTCGATAATTATTATTTCCAGAATCATGTTGTATCGCTTCTAGTTGTCGCATTAAGAGCATACTTTGAAGCTGGAGGATCCCATCCTCATAAAAATTGATTGGCAAAGTTTCCGTCAATGGGTATGAATCACGCTCTTGTTTTTCAATCAATTCATGAATCAAAGCTAAACGTTTTTCCCGGTCTGGCTCTGTCTGTGCGATTCTTTCAACATCCTCTATAAAATGGCTGGACGGTGATGGAATAGCTGTAAAAAGGTCATCAAATTGATTTTGTGGATTGGAGGGATTCCCTCTTGTTAATTTATTGTAGATGGAGACAAAGGGAGCCATGGCCGCCTTGCGTGGGATCCTCTTGTCAAAGAATTGGATAGCCTGAACGACTCGCTCGCAGGATCGCACATCCAGGTGGATGTGTTGGTCATTAACCTTAAAGAACGAACCCAAGACAATGGGTCGCATATGGACAGGGATTTCCCGGTAAGTTTTTGGGAACTTCAGATATCTAGATTCTTCATGATAAAGCCAGACCCATCTTTGACTTGTTTTGTCGTAATCCATACATTTCATGCGGGAGAACACGGCTTCAACCGCATGAATGTCGGATACTTCATAATACAGTCGGCAAGGCTGGAACAGTTCGCCGGTCATTGTCGCAACCAAGGGTAATTCTTTTAGATTATTTTTCATGGATATCAACTCGTACATACAGTTAATCTATATTTTTTTCTAGCACCAACGGACTCGCCCGGAACGTCACCACCTTGCGGGCCGTGATCTCGATAGGTTCTCCGGTCTTCGGATTCCTGCCTGGCCGGGAGTGCTTGCCGCGCACAGCGAAGACGCCAAAACCCGACAGCTTCACGGTTTCGCCCTGCTCCAATTCACGGACGATGGCCTCGAACACCTGTTCGACGAGCATGGTCGAACGCGGCAGATTCAAATTGCTCTTTTCATGGACGGCGGCAACGAGAGTGGCTTTGGTGGTGGTAGGCATCGGTTCCGTCGGACTGGCATATCTGACAAACGGGCGTGGTCTACTGAAAATCAGACAGACCACGCCCTCATCGGCAAGGGATTGGGTGGAGATGATAATCCGCCTGGAGGTCGATGGAAAGACAGAAACTGGAAAAATCTTCCGGCAGGATCAACCGCAGATGCAAGCGTCCGATCCTGCCGGAGGGGTGGAACGGCGGCAGCTCCATCCTCTTGGCAGAACTGCGCAAATCAATCCGCCGGGGATGACGCGGATCGGGACTTTGAGTCACAGTTGCAAGCATTCAGAACCTCCTCGATTTTTTCCAACTCATCGACGATCACCTGCATCACCATGAACAGGGATGCGGCAGGCGGTGTATCGTTCATGTCCGGACGTGCGGCGGTGCCACATTCGGCAACCATGCGCGACACGGCCAAGGCCTTGTCCAGGCTCAACCGGATGGTGTCGATTTGATGCAGAGTCAGGGTGTGTCTGTTGTCCATGTGCGCATCCTTGGCAAGAGATTTCTGGAATGGGCAGACCATACCTCGTTCATTTTAATGATTCAAGATATATTGCGCCACACGTCTGGCCTCTGGCATCGGGCGAAAATGGATGCGCCCGACGCCATCGCCACCGATATCAAACCGGCTCTGGAATCCCCCACCGCGCCCTCTGCTCGCTCCAGAGCATCGGAAACGGTTTGCGCAACTCCTCCCAGGTCAGGACGTCCGGGTGCCGCCGGTCCAGAATGGCCTCCACGATATCGGGTGCCAGCAACGTCAGGCTCAGGATCTTGGAAATGTAGGAGGAGTCGTGCTGCTCATGTTCCGACAACTCCTTGATCGAGCCAAATCGGCCATTTTCCAACTGGCGCAACCAGTGATGCGCCCGAACCACCAGTTTCAACACGGCATCATCATTCAAAGAGGTAGGCGCCACGGCCATCCCCTCGGGGGCGATGATCATCGTCCGGCCACCGCGTCGCCGCAGGGTGACCGGAATCGTCACCACAATAATCCTGCCATCCCGGCTCATCTCCGCCTTCATCGCCACTGCTCCTTTCCGATCTCTTTCAGTTCCCTGGCAAGGGTGCCGAGTCCTTCTGCCCGCAAATGAACCTGGACATCCCGTTTGGCCACATAGACCCTGGCGACAAGCAGTTGCACCAAGCGCTTCTGCTCCACCGGGAACAACTCCTCCCAAACCGGATCGAGCCGTTGCAGGGCGTCGGCCACATCACGCTCCTGGATCCCGCCATCTTGCCCGTCCCCCGCCCGCCAAGCCTTGACGATCATCTCCGGTGTTCGCAACATGGTGCGCACCTGTCCGACCACGACCGCTTCGATCTCTCCGGCAGGCACGGTGCGGGATGGGCAGGCGTCGTAGCCGTTCTTTGCGGCGGTCTGGCAGGTGTAGTATCGATACAGACGACCGTTTTTTCTGGTGAAGGTCGGACTCATGGCCCGGTTGCAATTGTGGCAGAGGACGATCCCCTTCAGGATGGCCGGAGACTGGACCCGGTTGGCTGATTTCTCCTGCGGGGCGTTGCTGGAGAGGATGCAATGCGCCTTGTCCCAGGTCGCGCGATCAATGATCGCCTCGTGTTCGCCTGGAAAGGATTCCTGCCCCATGACGATCTCTCCCAGATAGATGCGGTTGGACAGGATCCGGTAGATGTACCCCTTGTCCATGGGCCTGCCGTTCTTGCCTTTGGCACCGGCCTCGGCCAATGTCTTGACCATCTGGGTGGCGGACCCGCCCTCCGCAAACTGCTGGAAGATCGACCGCACTGTTGCCGCCTCATCCGGTACGATGAGCAATTTCCTCTCACGCACTTCGTACCCGAGGGGGAGATGGCCGCCCATCCAGATGCCCCGGCGCTTTGATGCCGCGAATTTGTCCCGGATCCGCTCTGCCGCGATTTCTCTCTCAAATTGCGCAAAACTCAAGAGGACGTTAAGGGTCAGGCGCCCCATGGATGTAGTTGTATTGAACGATTGGGTCACACTGACAAAGGTGACCTGCCGCCGGTCGAAGGACTCCACCAGTTTGGCAAAATCCATCAATGATCGAGTCAGGCGATCCAGTTTGTAGACCACCACCACGTTGACCTTTCCGGCCTCGATGTCGTCCATCAGTCGTTTCAAGGCAGGCCGTTCCAGACTGCCACC
>JADGAB010000292.1 GCA_015232245.1 Magnetococcales bacterium
AAAAGCGCGCCAAAAGCAAAGTCCCAAGGGCTTTGCCCTTGGATCCCACCAGGGGGATAATCCCCCTGGACCCCTGAAAGTTAAAACCGTTTCATCCCCGACCGGACAACACCGCATCAAAATAATCGATCGTGCGACGCAACCCCTCATCCAACACCACCGTCGGCGCCCAACCCAGCTTCTCCCGGGCCAACCCGATATCCGGACGACGCTGCTTCGGATCATCCGCCGGCAAAGGGGCAAACACTATCCGGGAACCGGAATGGGTCATCTCCACCACCTTGGCCGCCAACTCCAGCATGGTGAACTCACCAGGATTGCCCAGATTGACCGGACCCAGAAAATCATCCCCGGAACACATCAGGCGCAAGAAACCCTCCACCATGTCATCCACATAACAGAAGGAACGGGTCTGGGCGCCATCCCCGTACACGGTGATGGGATCCCCCCGCAACGCCTGAACAATGAAATTGGAAACCACCCGCCCGTCATTGGGATGCATGTGCGGCCCGTAGGTGTTAAAAATGCGCGCCACCTTGATCCGCAAACGATGCTGTCGATGATAATCAAAAAACAACGTCTCCGCGCAACGCTTCCCTTCGTCATAACAGGAACGGGGTCCGATGGGATTGACGTGCCCCCAGTACTCCTCCACCTGGGGATGCACCTTGGGATCCCCATACACCTCGCTGGTGGAAGCCTGCATGATCCGGGCACGCACCCGCTTGGCCAGACCCAGCATGTTGATGGCGCCATGCACACTGGTCTTGGTGGTCTGCACCGGATCGAACTGATAGTGTACCGGCGAGGCCGGACAGGCCAAATTGAAAATCTCGTCCACTTCCACATACAAAGGAAAAGTCACGTCGTGCCGCAGCAATTCAAACAACGGGTTGTCCAACAGGTTAAGAATATTCTTTTTATTACCAGTAAAAAAATTATCGACACACAAAACATCCGCACCTTCTTCAAGCAGGCGCGCACACAGATGCGAACCCAGAAAACCGGCCCCTCCGGTCACCAATACCCGTTTACCCGCGAATCTGTTCATGTTTCTTCTCCGAAAACGAATCCCTCGAAAACCCGCTGCCAGGCCAACGGAACCTTGCCATCAGTTTAAGCAACCGCCCGATTTCATTTTCATGAATCATGTGGATCATGATTCACGAAATCCAATAAAAACAATATCTAACAAAAAATCAATTTTTCCCTTGAACTCCATCGCCATTCCAGGCAGAATGCGCATGGCCAACGGGAAAAAGGATTAATGCATCCTTGCACAGATCAAACCTCCCGAAGGCCGACAATCCTCGACACCCGTAACCGCACGCACCTCCGGACGAAACGCAACCGCTTTTACGTAAACAAGAATGCCACGAAAACCAGACAATGGCCAGTCGGGAAATCAATCCGGACAAAAAAACCGGTAAAATATAAGACAAAGAAATGAACGCCTTAAATTATCGAGGAACTGCCATGACGTACAATGAAGCCGTTGTCGCGGCCCGTGAAAACGCCGCCAAAACCCGGAAAAGCTGGTACATTCTTTCCGACGGCCGTGAAAACTACAAAGTCCGCGATCAGCAAAGCGGTGCATCAGGCAAACTCGGCCAGGAGAGCAGGGATTTTCAGATCACCGCCGTGGTCCATCCGGTGTGGCAGGAGTGATCCGGTCCATCATCCACGTCCAAACCGAGACCATTTCGAGCAGTCAATTTTTGAAAAACGCGCCCATTTCGGGATGTTGAATTTCAGACCCGGCGACAATGCGACGCACGGCTGAAAACGCGCCGCTTCGCGATCTGTCGGGCGCGGGCGGGCGGGAATTGCTTTAGCAATTCCCTTTTGAGAAGCGCGCCAAAAGCAAAGTCCCAAGGGCTTTGCCCTTGGATCCCACCATGGGGATAATCCCCCTGGACCCCTACAAGTAAAACTACGCATCCCAAAATGGTTGCGGTTTAAAACGCGCCCAAACTTAAAAGGGCTTCGCCCCTGGACCCGCAAAGGTTTATGAAGCTTGCGGGACGCTTTCCCGGCAGAAAGAGTCTCTCTTCCGGAAACTTTACCTTCCTATTCATCGGTTTGGCGCATGTGCGGCATCGTCGGACTGTTCGATTTGACCGGAAAACGACCCGTCGATTCCCCACGTCTGCAACGCATGAACCACTCCCAAAGCCATCGGGGACCGGATGGAGCCGGAGAATACCAGGAACCGGGAGTGGGTCTTGGCCATCGACGGTTGGCCATCATCGACTTGCACGGTGGCCGGCAACCCTTGAGCAATGAAGACCAGTCGGCATGGCTGGTCTTCAACGGCGAGATCTACAATTTCCAGACCTTGCGCCAGGAACTGCTGGCCCGGGGACACCACTTTGCCACCCGATCGGACTCGGAGGTGATCCTGCACGCCTGGGAGACCTGGGGGGTGGGGTGTGTGGAGCATCTGCAGGGGATGTTCGCTTTTGCGATCTGGGATCGGAATTCCGCAAGCCTGTTTCTGGCCCGGGACCGGTTGGGGATGAAACCGCTGTATTACACCCGCTACGCGGATGGCTGGGTGGGATTCTCCTCGGAATTGCAAGGCGTGACCGTTGGTCTGGAACGCCCCGCGCCTCTGTCCATGCCGGCGCTGGAGTGCTATTTCGCGCTGGGCTATGTCCCGGATCCCTGGACCATTCATCCGGAGATTTACAAACTCGAACCCGGCTGTTGTCTGTTGTTGCGCCGTGGCGCCCCCTTGCCCCAACCCACCCGCTACTGGGATCTCGACTTCTCCCCCCGACCCGACACCCCCCGAACCTTGAATCAGGCCGCAGAAGAGCTTCTGGAACGGCTGCGGGAGACGATAAGAAGCCATCTGGTGGCGGATGTGCCGGTGGCGGGATTTCTTTCCGGAGGGATCGACTCCTCAGCGGTGGCGGCCTTGATGGCCCAGGAGAGCTCCACTCCACCCCAGGTCTGCACGGTCTCCTTCGCGGACCCCCGCCACGACGAAACCCCTTACGCCACACAGATTGCCGGACAGTTCGGTCTGACACACCATCTGGAACAGGTGGACCCGGCCCGTTTCGATCTGCTGGAGTCCCTGGCCCGGCACTACGGCGAACCTTTCGCCGACCCGTCCGCCCTGCCCACCTGGCTGGTGTGCGCCATGGCCCGGCGTCATGTGAAGGTGGTGCTATCCGGAGACGGGGGAGATGAGAGCCTGGCAGGATACTCCCGCTTTCGGATGCTGCTGGCGGAAGAGCGAATACGCGCTCTTTTGCCCCTGAATCTGCGCCGTCTGCTGTTTGGACTGCCGGGACACTGGTATCCGAAACTGGACTGGGCCCCCCGCTGGCTGCGGGCCCGCAACACCCTGCTCTCTTTGGGGCGGGATTGGGTGGAGGCGGCCTTCCAGTCGGTGGAGATTCTGCCGGAGGAGCTGCGGGCCAAACTCTTCACCCCCCGGGTTCATCGGGAGTTGCAGGGATTCCGCGCATCGGATGTATGGCGCCACCATGCCCGCAACGCCCCGGAACATCCCTTGTCCCGGTTGCAATATCTGGATTTCAAGGGATTTCTCGCCGGTCGGGTACTGGTCAAGGTGGATCGGGCCAGCATGGCCCACGGCCTGGAGGTCCGGGCCCCGCTGCTGGATCATCCGCTGGTGGAGTGGCTGGCTGCAATTCCACCAGAATGGAAATTGCATCAAGGCATTGGCAAGCATCTTCTCAAAGAGTCCCTGCGATCCATACTCCCCGCAGAGATTCTGACCCGACCCAAACAGGGTTTCAACATGCCACTGGCGGCCTGGCTGCGCGGTCCGCTGGCCCATCGGCTGCGGGAAGAGGTGCTGGGTCCGACCCTGCTGGAATCGGGTCTGTTCGAAACGAAAACCTTGCACCATCTGGTGGAAACCCATTTGTCCGGCAGACGGAACAACGCGGCCCCTCTTTGGGCCCTGCTCATGTTCGCCGCGTTCGAACGGCTCAGGCAAGAGCGCAACTTTTGAAGAAAAACGGGGATAGCTGGTACGAAAAGGGGTATCTAAACCGCAACCATTTCGGGATGTTGAATTTCAGACCCGGCGGCAATGCGGGACGCACGGCTGAAAAGGCGCCGCTT
>JADGAB010000293.1 GCA_015232245.1 Magnetococcales bacterium
GTATCCACGTCGGGTTCTTCGTGGGCGGCGTAGAGATGGGCGTTTTCGTTCAGTGTCCGCGCCGCGTCTCCGGTTTGGGGATCCCCGCACACCTGCCGGATCCCGCAACGGGGATCTTTGATGCGGGGATTGGAAAAAAGCGGCAGGCTGGCCTTGTCATTGCCCATCACCCGTCCCATCCAGCCTCCCACCATGATGGTGCCGAACTCCCCGGGTTGGGGCTTGCTGTCGCAGTTGCCCACGCCGTAACCGTTGGCATAGGGGGCGATGGCCGCGGCATGGCCGCGACCGGGTTCGCAGCCATCCACCAGAGGACCATGATTCAGACCCATCAGATGGCCCAGTTCGTGGGCCAGGGTGTGGGCCCCGCAGACCGGATTGTAGACCATCAGGGCGTTTCTCGTGGAGGAGATGGCCTCCCGGGTCTGGTTCACGGCCCAGGCCCGTCCGCAGCCCGGCTTGCCCTGCAAGGTGAGCTTTCCGGTCACAGCCACGGTGAAATCCGCGCCCCAATGGCTGGCCGCGGCGAAGAGGCGGGCAAAGCCGTTTCTCTCCTGGCGCATGTCCGCCAGAATCTCCGTGGCCTCGACCGAGGCGATCTCCGCAAAATCCACGGACACGATGTCGGCCTGCATTTCGACCTGGCTCTCCCGGTAGTAGCGGTTGAGCTGGACGACGTGGGCGGTGAGCTTCTCCCGGAAGGCGTGTTGTTTCGTGGCATCCCGTCCCAGCTCCTGGCTGGCCACAAAGCGCAGACCGATGCGGGTTTCGGCCTGGACCGGAGAGGCCAAAGCCCACAGCCACGGCAGGATGACCCATGGCCGGACGCGCATCAGGTGGGACGGGTGGCCAGAAAAGCGGCGATGGCCAGCGCCCTTTGCCGCCGCAACGCCTCGTTGGGCCTCTCCAGCAGCACCCGCACCTCCTTGATGAACTTGATGATCCCCAATAGGGCGGTCCAGTGGGAGAGGGTGCGGGTTTCGGCGGCGTTCAGGGGGGAGATGGCGGTATAGTGTCCCAGGAACTGATCGAACCGGGCAAAGTCCGCCAGATGGATGTATTTGTCCGCCAGGGAGAATTCGAAGCCTCCATCCAGCAGATCCAGCAGGCGCGGGCCGTGGTAGCAGTTGTTGAAATCGAAGAAGCGCGCCTTTCCGTCCGCGGGGATGATGACGTTTTTCGGGGTGACATCCCCGTGATTGTGTACCGCGTGACAGCCGGAGTGGAGATCCAGACGGAACACCCCGTCCATGAATGGCTGCAACCGGGGGGCGAGAGTTTCGAAGACGGGTTTCAGCTCCTCCGGCAGTCCGGCGTGCTCCTGGTAGGTGGTAAAATAAGGCAGCCAGATCTGACAGGACTCCTCGAAAGTGAAGGCCTGGGTCAATTCGAAGGGGGTGTTGATCTGCACCTGATGCAGTTCGGCCAGGGCGTGGGCGATCTTTTCCAGGGGATATTCGGGTTTGGACTGGGGGACGCCGGGAATCCGTTCGAACAGCAGGGCCGGGTGTCCCTCCAGGGTGGCGATCTCCCCGGAGATGGTGGGCAGAATGGCCGGGGTCGCGACCCCATGGTCCACCAGCGCCCGGACCAGGGCCGCCTCGTAGGCGGTGTGCTCGACGATGCGGCTGCTTTTGTAGTTTCCCGCCACCTTGAAGAGTTTCAGGATGGTATCGTTGTCCCCCTGATACACCCGATAGAGCAGATTCTCCGTGGAGACATGCATGGGTTCCAGCAGGGCCTCCGGCAGACCGTAAAGGGTGCGCACCTGTTGGCGCAGCGCCTGTTGTGGCTCCGGAACCGGGGCGTCCCCGTCCCGCTGGCGATCGTAGAAGGTGTGGGCGCTGAATTTTTTCAAAAAGGCGTCTTTGGCCTCCCGGTTGCCCCGGGAGGGGAAAAAGATGTAGGCGTCCACCAGATGATGCATGAACTCCAGATGGGGATAGAGTTTCTGCCAACCGGAGGTCTCCTGGGCCAGGGGAATCTGGGTGAGATGATAGACCGCGCAGCCGCTGGAGGATTCCGGATTGATCAGATGCCACGCGGCGGGGAGAGACTCTTCCCTCTGCGGGTGGATCTCGATGAGAATATCCACGTCCGAACCGAGCTTGGCGTTGGGACCATGCACGAACGGCGCCCGGTAGTATCCCATCTCCCGGCGCAGCGCCGAACCCATCAGAAAGATCCGCTCCACCGCCGCGTGGGAGGCCACCTCCCGGCGCAGGGTCTCCATGACCTTCTCCTGCAGGGCGTTCTGGGCCTCCGGTTGGAAGCGCACCTTGTCGGGTTTGACGAACTGCATGTCGAGCCGGTTCAAGAGATTGCTCCAGTTCCGGTAGAGTCCCTTGGTCACCTCCGGAGAGGTGGCGACCGGGGCGTAGGGAAAGATCACCCGACCACTCACCGGAGAGTAGAGCCATAACTGGGGATCGCATTCGGCATGGACCGTCTGCCCGGAACGCAGGGCGTAATAGAGATCCAGCACCTGACACTTGATGCGATTCAACAGATTGGGATCCAGACCGCTGCCTTTGCGGCTTAAGAATTCCACCAGCCGTTCTGTCCGGTGCATGCCCCGCAGGGCGCGAAAATCCCGTGTCGAGTCCTTCTTTTCCCCTTTCACCAGCACCTTGAGCCGGGGCCCCTGATACAGGCTCCCTTCCGGCGTGGATTCCTGGGAAAAACCGATCAGCTTGAAGATCTCCCGCACCTTGGGCAGATGATGGGCCGCCACCAGCAGGACCATGGACTCTCCCGGGGCGTTGCCGGAGTCCAGCAGGAAATCCAGTTCATTGGCCTCCAGAAGTTCCAGAACCTCGTCATAGGTCGCCGCATGGGGGGCGTCGATGTCGATATTCTGGAACTGGTGGACCAGTTGACGGAAATCGGCCTCGTCGATCAGGAACTTGTAGTTGCGAAAGTGAAAATGATACCCGTCGCTGCACGCCTCGATCGAAACCCTCTGGGGGTGATAGGTCACCTCCTGCTTGAGTTGGGATTCGGTCCAGATGCGCACATCATCCTGATTGGCGTTGGCCAGTTTGCCGTCTTCGTAGTTCTTCTCATGGATGATCGCCTGCAGCTCCCCGGACTGCTTGCGGAAGGTCGAGCTGATCTCTTCGAACTCGCTCCGGCTCAATTCGATGCGCAGATCCCGGTAGTGGATGTGGATGTTCTCTTCCATGTCCAGGAAAAGATTGCGATGTCGTGGCCGGTTGAGAATTTCGCCGCGAAACAGCACCTTCTTGATCACGCCCATGAGATGTCTTCTCCAGTAGGATGGATCCGGGGGAATCAGGGACGACCGATCTCTTCGTCCACGGTCTGCACGATGCCCGGATCAAAGGTCAGCAACGACTCGTCCTTGTTGGGATAGTCGAAGCGACTCAAAAGATAGCGGATGCTGTTGATCCGCGCCAGTTTCTTGCTGTCGGAACGGATCACGGTCCAGGGGGTGTCCGGGAAGTTGGTGCGTTTGAGCATGTCGTCCCGGGCCAGGGAGTAGTGATCCCAGTGGTCCAGGGCCTCCTGATCCACGGGACTGAGTTTCCAGACCTTCAAGGGATCGCTCTCCCGGGAGGCGAACCGTTTTTCCTGGGAGGTCCGTTCCACCGAAAACCAGAATTTGGTGGTCTGAATGCCGGATTCGGTGATCATCCGTTCGATGCATGGCAACTGGTGGTGAAACTCCTCCACCTGTTCCGGGGTGCAAAAACCCATCACCCGTTCCACGCCGGGCCGGTTGTACCAGCTGCGGTCGAACAGGACAATCTCCCCGCCGTGGGGCAGATGGGCGATGTAACGCTGAAAATACCATTGGGTTTTTTCGGTGTCGGTGGGCTTTTCCAGGGCCACCACCCGGCAGATGCGCGGGCTCAAGAACTCCGTGAACCGCTTGATGGTCCCCCCTTTGCCGGCGGCGTCCCGTCCTTCGAAAATCACCAGAATCTTGAGTTTGCGCTCCACCACCCACTGCTGCAGCTTGACCAGTTCCTGTTGCAACGGGGTGAGGACGTTGAGATAGTCCTGCTCCCGCAACAGCTTGAGTATTTCCAGCTCGCGGCCCCGGATGACCTCCTCGAAGGGGATGGGTTCGGGG
>JADGAB010000294.1 GCA_015232245.1 Magnetococcales bacterium
GCCTGCAACGTCAAACGCTTCGTACGCTACAGTTGCGCCCGATTGACGGAAAATCAGCCGAAATTGGTCGAAATAATAGCATAAAAGGGGGAAACCCCCTCGTTTGGAGGCAAAAATCGGCCTGTTTGGTCCATGACGCGCTCTTTTGGCTAAAGTTCGCCCAAAAAGAGTCGCCGGACGGTCAGCAGGCTTGAGACGCGCGCGAGGTTCTTTCGGGGGACTCAGACCCCCGCTTTTTTTCAAAATGTTGATATTTCAAAATAGGTGCGGTTTAAAACCCAGTCCTGTACGTCATCCTGGAGGGTTGAGGTTCAACTCTTTTTAAAGAGTCTGACCAGAAAACGGATCTCCCCCATGCCCATGAGCCAGGCTCCAATCAGATAGATTCCGCCGCCGCCGAGCAGCATGCCGGTGAGATACAACCCCTGACGGGTTCCCGACAGGGTGCGGCTCCAGTAGAACTCCCGGATCAGGTAGAGAAACACCCCCATGATCAGGGAGGCGATCAGTGCCTTGAACAGGGTGACGAGCAGTTCCCTGCGGATGGTGATGTCGAAGCGCTGACGCAAGGCGCGCAGCAGCAGGCCGGCGTTCAGGAAACCCGCCAAAGAGGTGGCCAGGGCCAATCCCGCATGTTTGAGCGGGAACATCAGCACCAGATTCATCCCCATGTTGGCCACCATGCAGATGATGGCGATGCGTACCGGGGTGCGGGTATCCTTCATGGCGTAGAAGGCGGGAGCGGTCACTTTGACCGTGGCCAGCGCCGACAGGCCGATGGCGTAGGCCAGCAGGGCGTCGGCGGTGAGACGGGTGGTCTCCGGAGCGAAGGCGCCCCGTTCGAACAGCAGGGTAAGCATGGGTTCCCGCAACACCACCAGAGCCACGGTGGCGGGCAGAGTGAGAAAGGCCACCACCTGGAGAGCGGTTTCCAGGTTCTGCTTAAACCCCTCCACATCCCCCCGGGCCGCCTTGGCGGAGAGCAGCGGCAGAATGGCGGTGCCCAGGGCGATGGCGATCATGCCCAAAGGGAACTCCAGCAGCCGGTCGGCGTAGTAGAGATAGGAGATGGAGCCGTCCGGCAGCCAGGAGGCCAGAAACAGATCCAGCAACAGATTGATCTGGGCCACGGAGACTCCGAGCACCGATGGACCCATCAGGAGGAGAATGCGCCGCACCGAGGGGTGCGCGGGGTTCCAGCGGAAGCGGAAACCGAGTCCCAGCCGGTGGAGGGCGGGCAGTTGAAAGGACAATTGCAGAATCCCCCCCAGGGTGACGCCGATGGCCAGACCCATGACCGGAGGATCGAAATAACGGGTGAAAACCGTGGCTCCGAGAATCATGCAGATGTTTAAAAGGATCGGCGTGGCGGCGGGAATGGCGAATTTTCTGTGGCTGTTGAGGATGCCGGCGGCCAGGGCGGCCAGGGAGATGAAAAAGATGTAGGGGAAAGTCACCCGGGAGAGCACCACCGCCAGATCGAATTTTGCCGGATCCTCCAGAAAGCCGGGTGCGGCCACCACCACCAGAGCCGGCATGATCACCTGCCCGGCTGCCACCACCACCAGAAGCCAGGTGGCAAGATAGGAGAAGACCGCGTGTACCGCATGCCGGGTCTCTTCCGGATCCCCCTTGGCCAGATGATCGGCGAACACCGGCACGAAGGCGGTGCTGAAGGCCCCTTCGGCAAACAGACGGCGCAGGAAGTTGGGGAGCTTTTGTGCCACGAAAAAGGCGTCCGCCCCCATGCCGGCTCCAAAGGCCCGGGCGATGATCATGTCCCGGACAAAGCCGCTGATGCGGGAAAGCAGGGTGAAAAAACCGATGATCGCGGTGGAGCGCAACAGTTGGGAGTGTCCGGAGCTGTCCGGCAGGGGCGGTTGGGAGGCCAATGCGAAAAAACCTTTGACGAAAGGGGGTGAAATGAGGTTTAATAGCCTATTGTGCTCGTGAAATATCGCACGGGCAACGGGGGACATACCCCTCGTGAGACGACGCCTTAAGAATAGGGAGTTTTTACGCAGTGGCCAATATCAAATCTTCCATGAAGAGCATTCGCCGTTCCGCCAAGGAGAACAGCCGCAACCGGTCTGCCAAGTCGCGCATGCGGACGTTTGTCAAAAACGTCGTGCAGTCTGCCGCCGCCGGCGATCTGCCTCAGGCCGAGGCGGCTTTGCGCATGGCCACCTCGGTTCTGGCCGTGACCGCCCGCAAAGGGGTGATCCATCCCAATACGGCTGCCCGTCACACCCGGCGTCTGCACGCGCGGGTCCGGGCCCTGGCCGTCCAGTCTGCGGCGCATGCTTCCTGACCCCTTGAAAGATCGGGTGGCGGCGTGCGCCTTTGCATGCGCGCCGCGCCCCCAGGTGCTTGATGCGGTTCTCTGATCTCGCCATACCCGATGCTGTGATGGCCGGAATCCAGGCTTGCGGATTCACGGAATGCACGCCCATTCAGGCGCTGACCCTGCCCCTCTCCCTGGCAGGTCGGGATGTGGCGGGTCAGGCCCAGACCGGAACCGGCAAAACCGCCGCGTTTCTCATCGCCGCCTTTTCCCGGCTGGTGGGCAGCGGCATCGCGCCGCGTCCCGAACACGACCCTCCCAGCCGTCCCCGCGCCCTGATCATCGCCCCCACCCGGGAGCTGGTGGTCCAGATCGAAAACGATGCCCGCAACCTCGCGGCCCATCTGGATCTGAATATCGCCGCAGTCTACGGCGGGGTCGATTACGAAAAGCAGCGGCTCAGTCTCAGCGATGGACGGGTGGATCTGCTCATCGGCACTCCCGGGCGGCTGATCGACTATTTCAAACAAAAAGTCTATCGGGTTTCGGAAGTGGAAGTGCTGGTCATCGACGAGGCGGATCGCATGTTCGACATGGGATTCATCGACGATCTGCGATTCATGTTGCGGCGTCTGCCTCCCTACGACCGTCGGCTTTCCATGTTGTTTTCCGCCACTCTCTCCTATCGGGCCCAGGAGCTTTCCTACGAGTACATGGACTCTCCGGAGGTGATCTCCACCACCGTGGATTCCCGGGCCGTGGCCCAGGTGACTCAGCGGCTTTATCATGTGGAGGGACGACGCAAGATCAGTCTGCTGGTGGGGTTGCTGCGGAGGGATCTGGCCGAGGCCAGCGAGGAGCAGCAGGCCGGTCGCGCCATGATCTTTGTCAACACCAAGCGCATGGGGGAGAAGCTCAAGGAGTGGTTGCGAGGCAACGGGATTCATGCCGGCTATCTCTCCGGGGATGTGCCCCAGACCAAGCGGTTGCAGACCTTGCGCCGTTTCCAGGACGGATTGGTTCCGGTGTTGATCGCCACGGATGTGGCGGGGCGGGGTCTGCATATCGAGGGGGTCACTCATGTGATCAATTTCGATCTGCCGGACAATCCCGAGGATTATGTGCATCGCATCGGGCGGACCGCCCGGGCTGGCGCCACCGGGGACGCCATCTCTTTGGTGGATGAGGATGGGGCCTATAATCTGGAAGCCATTTTCGCCTATCTGGGCATGGATATTCAGGCCGAGTGGCCGGAAAACGAGTTGTTTGTCCATCTGACCCGACCGGTTCCGGTCGCCCCCGAGCCTGGAGATGTTCCTCTGCCTCCCAGGCGGCGGAGCGGCAGTCGTTCCGCGCCTCCTCCTAGGCGGCGTTCTTCTTCTTCGTATTCTTCCGTTCCGGTTGTCACCGCAGCTCCGACACCCGTTCCGACACCCGCACCTGAAGTCGTGCCGGAGGCCGCATCTCCGGATGGGATTTCAGTGGATGGGGAAGCCTCTCCGGCCAGGCGGAAGCGCAGACGGCGCAAAAAATCTCCCGCAGCCCAGACTCCAGTGACTACCGATTGACATTCGCCTTGCCGTTTTGCAAATTCTGCACTATAGAATTGATACGGCTTTGATTTTGTTTTCCAACCCCTGAAAGGGCGATGCTCTTTTTGGGGTTGGTTGCGTTTGCAGCATGGGCGGGTGTGGGGGGATTATCCCCCTGGTGGGGGGCAGGGGCTGTTTTATTGATAGGGGTCCAGGGGGATTATCCCCCTGGTGGGGTCCAGGGGCGAAGCCCTTGGTGGGGTCCAGGGG
>JADGAB010000295.1 GCA_015232245.1 Magnetococcales bacterium
CCATGTTCTCTCCCTTGGCGTAGAACGCCCGGAAACGGGTCGCAAGCTGCCCGGCGCTGGCGGCGCGCTCCCGCAGATCCGAGGTCTGGATCCTCTCCAGAAAGGCTGGCAACAGGCTTTGGAACCGTTCGGCTCCGTGACGGGCCTCCGCCCGTCCGTCGTCCAGACCGTCCTGACCCCGGGTGGCGGAAAGATCGGTCAGCCACTGCTGCACCTGAATCACCAGTCCCAACAGCTCCTGGGCCATGTGACTCAGTTCCATGCGCTGCTCCTCGCGGGGGCCGGTCTGCGCCAGGTGCGTCAGGGAGTGGACATAGTGCTCCCGGGTCTGGGCCCCCATCATGTGAAACCACAGGATCGTGGACCAGCCGGAAGGGGGCACAAAGGAGTCCGGATGTTTCAGGATTTTGACGCGCCACCCTTCGGCCAGATCTTCGTAGTGGTCGGCCATCTCTTTGAGAATCTTTTGCAATGCGTCGGCTTCCGCGTCGAAGGGCTTCATCTGCTGATTGCCCTGAAAGGTGCCCTTCTCCATGTAGGCGTGGGCCATGTCGATGCCGAGCCGGTAGAACCGGTCAAAACGGTTTTTTATCGCCACCAGATCCGGAGGGGCCATGTTGTCCCGGACCGGTTTGTTCAACAGTTGTTCCAGATTGGTCAGCCCTTCATGAAACCCGTCCGCCGCCTCCCGGGCCAGGGCGAAGCCATGGTCCAGATGATCCATGCCCAAGGTGGCGGAGATGTCGGTCAGTTGATTCTGCACCCGGGTGATGTTGTTGTAGAGATTCTGGGTCTGCACCAGCCGCTTGCGTTGGGTGAAGAAGTCGTATTTTTCCAGAAAGACCGCCCGATGACTGTGCAGGGTGACCAGATTGACCAGACAGATCAGCATGAACAGCAGACTCGCCAGAACGGCGCTCTGTGAGAGACGCAGAGAGACAAGAGGCGTGTTCATGGCGGAGTGGGCATGTTGGACTGGTCCGTTTTTTCGTGACGGAGGGATGATGACCGGTTGACGAAAAGATTAACTGCAAGAAACAGTCCATGAACCAGGATGTCGGCGGGAGGCTATTTTTCCAGGCGTTTGGAAAGATCGATCACCCGGGAGAGCTCTTCCAGACTGGTGCTGCCAAGGATCACCCGGCGCACGCCGTCGTCGGCCAGAGAGAGAAATCCTTTCTTTCTGGCCAGTTGGAGAATGGAGGTCTTGGGCGCTCCCTGTTCGATCAGGGTGTCGAAATCCTCATCCATGCGCATGGCCTCCATGACGGTCATGCGCCCCTTGAAGCCCACGCCATGGCATTTTTCGCAGCCCACGGCGGAAAAGATCTGACAGGGGTTGTCCGGCTCCAGTCCCAGCAGACGCCGTTCCAGGGTGTTGGGCGTGTGGGGGCTTTTGCAGTGGGAACACAGCTTGCGCACCAGACGCTGACTGAGCACGCCGATGATGTTGCCGGAGAGAATCTCGCTGCTGATGCCGATGTCCAGCAAACGGGGGAAGATCCCCAGGGCCGAGTTGGTGTGCAGGGTGCTGAAGACCTGATGACCGGTCATGGCCGCCCGCAGGGCCATCTGGGCGGTCTCTTTGTCCCGGATCTCTCCCACCAGGATGATATCCGGATCCTGACGCAGCAGGGAACGCACCCCGTTGGCGAAGTCCAGATTGGCCGCCGGGTTGACCGTGGTCTGCCGCACCATCTGCATGGGATACTCCACCGGATCCTCCAGGGTCATGATGTTGACCTGTTCCGTGTTGAGAAAGTTCAGCATGGAGTAGAGGGTGGTGGTTTTGCCGCTGCCGGTGGGGCCGGTCACCAGGATGATCCCTTCCGGCTTGGCCATCATCAGCTTGAGAAGGTTCAGGGTCTGTCGGGCCAGTCCCAGCTCCTCCAGACGCATGATTCCCTTGTTGCGGTCCAGCACGCGCAACACCAGGTTCTCCCCGTGGGTGGTGGGCTGGGAGGCCACCCGGAAGTCGATGGCGTGCATGGCGATGTTCATTGAAAACCGTCCGTCCTGGGGGGCCCGGGTTTCGGCGATGTTCATCCCGGCCAGCACCTTGATGCGCACCACCAGTCCGGAAAGATAATCCCGGTGCAGATTGCGCACATCCGACAACACCCCGTCGATGCGGTAGCGGATGCGCACGAACCCCATTTCCGGCTCGATGTGAATGTCGGAGGCCTCCCGATGCACCGCGTCGGCCACCAGCATGTCCACCAGTCGGACCATGGGATGGCTGAACTGGCCGGTCAGATCCTTGGCCAGGCTTTCGATGTCGAGAGAGCCGGTTTCCAGTTCGTGGATCACCCCTTCCAGGGAGATCTCCACCCCGTAGTATTTCTGAATCGCCCGGGCGATCTCCGATTGACCCGCCAGCACGGATTCGATGGCGATGCCGGAGTGAATGTGGGCCTGCAGCTTGTCGATGACCGCCACATCCTGGGTGTCGGCCATGGCCACGGTCAGCACGGAGCGTTGCGGATCCCACTGCACCGGCAATACCTGATGGCGTTCCACCAGTTTCTTGGGAATCATTCCCAGAATGTTGGGGGAGAGCAGAATCTTGTCCAGATCGATGCTCGGCTGACCCAGGGCGCTGCCCAGGATGTCCCGCATCACCTGTTCCGGGACGAAGCCCAGCTTGACGATGATCCGACCCAACTGTTCACCGGTTTTTTTCTGCTCGGTGAGGGCGATGGTCAGCTTGTCCTGGGTGAGGATGTCGGCTTCAAGCAGGATCTCGCCCAGGCGGCGGCGTTTCGGAGGGTGGGGGGTAGTCATATCCGGTGCGAAGAGAAAAGAGGGTTCGGCGCGCTCAAACGAACAGCATGCCCGGTCGGCACGAAAAGTCAAAGGAAAAGCCGTGCCGGGAGTGGATTCTCTGGCCGAAGGTCAGGGGGGAAAGATGAAATTCAAGGTTCCTGAAACACTTTTGTGTTCGTTGCCTTCCCGGTCGAAGATGGCGATGGCCCCGGGAATGGTCTGGCCGCCTCCCAGGATCACGTCATCCTCGTGGCCGGTATTCAAGGCCCGGGACATCTCCAGATGCCAAAATCCCTCCCGCCACACCCCCCGGGCCTGGACATCCACCAGACTGCCGGAGCCGGGTCCGGTCTGGAGGATCCCCGGTTCCTCGTCCTGGCCCTTGGCCGTGGGCTCGGGGGCGTTTTTGTAGAAGGGCTGGCCCGCGTCGTTGCGCTTGATGATGTAGACCATGCCATGGGGGCCCCGGTATTCCGCCGCGTCCTCCATGGGCTCCAGGCTGATGATGTGGAGCTGATCCTCCGCCAGACCAGCCGGATTGCTCCGTCCCGCCGACCAGCGCCACACATCCGCCTGATAGCTGCTTTTGCCCAGCATGCAGGCATCATAGTCGCCACTCAGGCGAAACCGGATCACGAACTGGTCGTCCCGGGTCTCGGTGCGCCTGTATTTTCCGTCCCGCCAGCGCCAGGGACGGAATTTCTCGTCCGGGGCGTCATCCGGCCAGCGGGCCGCCAGATAAAACCGGTTGTCGAAGATCCCGACCCGCAGTTCCACCGTCTTTTTGCCCACCCGGTTCCGGGCGTCCTTTTCCAGCGTGGGAGAGACGGGAATGGCGTAAGGCTTCACTTCTCCCCATTCGTCCAGGTTGCCATCCACCAGCGGGGCGCTCTTGAGCGGAGGCACCTGGAGCTCCAGGGTCGGCAGCATCGGCGCCACCGGCAGGGGAGCGGAGTCGTCCGCCCAGGCGTGACCGGCCAGCAGCACGCTCAGACTCATCAGGATCCTGCGGTGGCGCATCATGGGAATGACTCGGCGGTGGCTATTCGATGGTCACTGTTCCTTCCATCCCCTGCTGGCGATGGTCGGACTCGGTGCAGTAGAGCGGATAGGTTCCCTTGATCACGGGTACGAAATAAAGATCCAGCTGTCCGCCGTTGGCCATCATCTCCAGGGCGAGAAAATAGGGGGCCTTGATCTCTCCGTCCTTGTCGGATTGCACCTTGCGGGAGGCGATGGCCTTGAAGAATTCCGGCGCGGTGAAATAGTGCTTCTTCTCGCCGTTGTTGCGCATCGACAGCTTGTAGGGCTG
>JADGAB010000296.1 GCA_015232245.1 Magnetococcales bacterium
AGAGGCATTGTACCCCCACCTGAAGCTAATTGTATTTGTATTCCCTTGATGCAATTTTCTAACCGGACATCACTGATTTCATTCACACAATCGGTCAGTTCCTGCGTCATCCCGGCGAGATCGATCCCTGGGTGACCACCGTGGGTGGCGCCACCCTGCTGGCCGGCATCCTCTGCCGCCGCTGGCTGCCCCGCATCCCCTACATGATCGTGGCCATGGGGGTCGGCACCCTGACGGCCTGGCTGATCGAAACCTTCCTGGCCACCCCGACCGGCATCACCCATGTGGGCGCTCTGTCCGCCGCGCCCCCTCCCCTCTCCATGCCGGATCTCTCCCTGTCCACCCTGCGCAGCCTGGCCCCCGGGGTGATCGCCGTCACCCTGCTGGCCCTCACCGAGGCACTCTCCATCGCCCGGGCCATGGCCCTGCGCTCCGGACAGACCCTCGACGCCGACCAGGAGTTTCTGGCCCAGGGGCTCTCCAACATAATCGGCAGCTTCTTTTCCGGCTATGTGGCCACCGGCTCCTTCAACCGCAGCGGACTCAATTACGAAGCCGGCGCCCAAACCCCCCTGGCTGCCGCCATGTCCGGCGTGCTGCTGATCCTGCTGGTCACTCTGGTGGCCCCCATGGCCCAGGTTCTGCCCCATGCCGCCATGGCCGGCGTGCTCTTTCTGGTGGCCTGGGGACTGATCGACTGGCACCACATCTTCAAGACACTGCACGCCAGCCGGGCGGAAACCATCATTCTGATATCCACCTTTCTGGGCACCCTGTTTCTCAACCTGGAACTGGCCATTCTGCTGGGAGTGACACTCTCCCTGGGGATCCATCTGGCCCGCACCTCCCACCCCCGGATCGTCTTTCGCATTCCCGACCCCCAGCACCCCAGACGCCGCTTCATCGCGGCCCAGCAGGGAAACCAATGCCCGCGCATCCAGATCGCCCGGATAGACGGCTCCCTGTTCTTCGCCGCCATCGGTGCCATCCAAAAGCAACTGGATGCCAAGTGTCCGCCGGATACCCATCTGATTCTGGTGGCCTCGGGGATCAATTTCATCGACCTGGCGGGCGCGGAATACCTGGCCCAGGAGGCGGAAAAACGCCGCCTGGCCGGGGGCGGACTCTATCTGGTGCGCCTCAAGGAGCCTCCCCGCACCATGCTGGAGAGGGGCGGATTCCTCAAGATCCTGGGTCAAGACAACCTCTTCAACGCCAAACAGGAGGCGATCCAGACCATTTTCGCCCGACTGGATCCAACAGGGTGTTCCTCGTGTCCCCGGCAGGTGTTCAAGGAGTGCCATGCCGCCCAGAAGCTCCCCCGGACCATCCCCGAAACCGGCTCCGGGCTCGCCCTGGCCCCACCCCTGGCGGCGTGACCGCCTCAACCGAACCGGAGCCCCCTTGCCATGATCGCCTCCCATGACCGTGTGATCGCCATCATCGATCCTCTGCCCGCCGGAGAGAGCACCCTGCGACAGGTGATCACCCTTCTATCCGATTGTCCGGTCCGGGAACTGCTCTGGGTCACCCTCACCGGAGGAGACGAGGGATTGCTGTTCGCCAGCTCTCATGTCCCCTTCCTGACCCCGGACGAGTGGCGGGAAAAGACCGAACGGCAACTGGAAATGCGTCTGCGCGCCCTGACCGCAGGTCTGGATCTGCCGCGCTGGTCATTCCGGCTGCTTGCCGGCTCCCCCAATCGGGCCATGGCCCGGCTTTCGGCCTCCTGGAACGCGGACCTGATCCTGGCGCCCCGGGAAGCGCTCCCCATGCTCCAGGGGCTGGATGCTCCCGCCTGGCTGTTGCCTCCCCAACCCCTCACCGGTCGCCTGCACCCCCTGCCGGACCAGCCGGGAGTGTTGCATCCATTTCTGGCGCTCCTCAAACGTCGGATCGACCGCTCCCCACGGCTCAGCGCCTGGAGCGCCCCCTGCAAACGGCTCTGGGCCACACGCTCACCGACCCACCCTTTATAAGAAAAAAATGATGTCTTAACTCCCGGTTAACCGATTCTTAACGCTTTGTTAACATTACATGCGCCACACTTTTTGTCAAAAGGCACCCAAAAGCAGCGCCGCAACATTTCAAAACAGGAGAGTACACGCATGAGCCCGGTCACCAAGCCCCCCGAATCCAAACTCAAGACCCTGATCTGGGGATGCCTATCCATCCTGCTGTATGGCGCGCTGCTGATGTTCGAGCAGCCGATCATGGCCCTCTCCTCCCAGGGCAAATGGTTCTTCATCGTTCCTGTGACCATCGCCTTCATCTTCTCCTTTGTGCACGGACGCTTCACCGAAGAGTTCTGGAGAAGTCTGGGAATTCGCGCCAAGTATTGAAATTATTCATAAAACATCAAGGATACCACACGTGGAAACACTCGATTTCATCCAACTGGATCCGGTCAACGGCATCTATCTGTTCATTGTCGGTTTTGTCGGGGGGCTGGTCAGCGGCTTCATCGGCTCGGGAGGCGCGTTCGTGCTCACCCCGGCCATGATGAGCCTGGGGGTGCCCGGCATCGTGGCCGTGGCCAGCAACATGTGTCACAAATTTCCCAAGGCCCTGGTGGGAGCGGTCAAACGGGCCCGCTACGGTCAGGTGGATCTCAAGATGGGTCTGATCATGGGACTGTCCGCCGAAGCCGGCGTGCTCACCGGCGCCCACTACCAGGAATTGATCAAACAACGCTTCGGGGATGTGGGCTCCAATCTCTATGTCTCCGTGGCCTTCGTGACGGTTCTGGGCATCGTCGGGGGGTTCGTGATGCGGGATACCATCCGCGCCCACCGCCTGGGCACAACCGAAGAGGAGAAACCCGGTCGCCTCGCCCAGTGGGTCCACGGCATCCACATTCCCGGCACCATGGTCTATTTCCCCAGCCTGGGCCGACGCATCTCCGTGCTCTTCACCATCCCTCTGGGTTTTGCCACCGGCCTGCTGGCCGCCACCATCGCCGTGGGGGGCTTCATCGGCGTTCCGGCCCAGATCTATGTCCTGGGCATGAACAGCCTCATGGCCTCGGCCACGGAACTGGTCATCGCCTTTGTCATGGGGGTGGGGGGCACCATCAAGTTCGCCTGGAGCGGCTATGTGGACATCCGCCTGGCCATGATCATTCTGGCAGGCTCTCTCTTCGGCATCCAGCTGGGGGCCATCGGCACCACCTACGTCAAACCCTACGTGATCAAACTGGTCATGGGAGTGATCATGCTCACCGTCATGGTGAGCCGCGCTCTGGTGATCCCGGTCTACCTCTCCCAGCTCAACTGGCTGCCCCCCATGGCCCCGGAAACCATGCACCTGATGAAAAGCGTCAGCTTCTCCATCATGATCCTCGCGCTGTTCCTCGGCGCCGGCATCATTCTCCGGGCACTGATCCAGGGACGACGCGCCGCCAATGCAGCGACACCCGATCTGGTCGCGGACCCGGCCACCTGAGAGCAACCACCATGGCTCCCAAACCCTGCGTGATCGCCGTCGTCGATCTGCAAGCCCAACCCGCCGCCATCAGCAGAGCAGCCCTGGCCTGGTCGCGTCAATACCAGGCCACCCTGCTGCTGGTGGCCATCCTGGAATACGACACCCTCCGGCAGGAGTCCGCCCTGCTGGAACAACTCCAACGCCATGCCGCCACTCTGGGGGCCACGACCGCCTGCTGCCAGGTGCTCTCCGGTCCCCCGACCCAGGCCCTGGCCGCCCTGGCCATCGGCCAGGGGGCAACCCTCATTCTGGCCGATCTGGCCACCGCCCGCCTCCTGCAAAACAGTTGGTTCCCCTGGCAGCAACCGGTCACCCCCCTGCCATGTCCGCTCCAGGTGATCGAACTCCCATTGCGTTTCACCCTGCTGACCCATCTGGCCGGATTTCTGCGAACCCTGCGGGGCAAACTCGCCCCGGCAGCGTTGCATGCCGACCCCACCAGCCACACCCCGGATCATCTCCCCTTCTGAAAATGTAACCTGGTGAAAAAAAAGCGGAGGTCTGGGGGATTCCTCCCCCAGGGTTTTGACTTTGCTTTTGGCGCGCCCGCCCCTGGACCCCACCAGGGGGATGATCCCCCT
>JADGAB010000297.1 GCA_015232245.1 Magnetococcales bacterium
CCAACGCCATCCGGGATACCCTGGGCATCAAACGGGTGCGGGGCGACACCTTCGGCTATCTGCAACGCTCCTTTCTCGGGGTGGTTTCCGACGTGGACCAGCGGGAGGCCCGGGAGGTGGGTGAGAAAGCCTGTCAGTTCGCCCTGTGGAACAATGCCAGCGGTTCGGTGACGATTCATCGCATGGGCCATTACGCCGTGGAATACCGGCTGGATCCGATGATCTCGGTCGCGGGCAAAACCCGCACCATGCCCGACATGTTCATCAACGCCCAGGGCACGGATGTGACCGACGCCTTCAAGTTCTATCTGACCCCGTTGTTGGGTTCGGGCATGCCGGACGCCTTCCGGCTGCGCGCCCCCCGGGTGCCGAGGATTCTTCCGGCGTCATGACCAGGCCGTCAGCCCCCCCGGAATACCGGGAATTCGATTGTCAACGCCTCCGGCTGCGTCCTCTGGCGGAGCGGCGACACGACCTGGATCTGGGGGTGTTGCTGCCTCTGGAGCTCCGCCCGGTGGAGCATGAGGCATTGCGGATCGTGGCCCGACGGCTGCTTGAGGCCCGGGGACGGGGGGCGGCGACGGTACTGATGCTGGGAGGGCATGTGCCCCGTTCCGGGGTGCAGCGCTATCTGCTGGACTGGTTCGAACAGGGTCTGATCACCGGCATGGCGGTCAACGGCGCGGTGGTGATCCACGATTTCGAACTGGCTTTGGTGGGCGGCACCACGGAGAGCGTGGCCCGATACATCCGGGATGGCCAATTCGGCATGTGGCAGGAGACGGGCCGCCTGAACGACATCGTGACCCACGCCGCCCGGTCGGGTCTGGGTCTGGGGGAGGCGGTAGGCCGGGAGATCGCGTTGGGGGATTATCCTCACAAGGAAACCAGCCTTCTGGCCGGAGCCTGGCAAAACGGGGTGGTGGCCACGGTGCATGTGGGCATCGGACACGACATCACCCACCCCCACCCCAACTGCGACGGCGCGGCTTATGGCGCCACCAGCCAGCGGGATTTCCTGCGCCTGGCCGCGCTGCTGGAAAATCTGGAAGGGGGGGTGGTGATGAACTTCGGCAGCGCGGTGATGGCGCCGGAGGTGTATCTCAAGGCGCTTTCCATGGTGCGCAACGTGGCCGCCGTGGAAGGCCGGTCCATCAACCGTTTCACCACCCTGGTCTGCGACTTGAAACCCCTGCCCGCCACGGTCCGCGCCGAACCGGGCAGGGAGAATCCGGACTACTACTTCCGCCCCTGGAAAACCATGCTCGCCCGCACCGTGGCCGACGGCGGCGAAGGCTACTACGTCCAGGGCCGCCACGACCAGACCATTCCCCAGTTATGGAGCGCGTTGCGAGAAGACGGTACGTGATTTATAAAATCACGTACGCTTCCAGACCCTTTGCCAGGCCTGCATTGATACGACGATCACACCAGCCCCGAAGACCTGGCGAAGCGTTGCGCGCCCAGGGTGAGGGCCTTGGCCAGGGAGTCCTGATGGCCCTCCTGACGAAGCAGCTGCTCCTCTTCCCGATTGGAAAGGAAAGCCATCTCCACCAGCACCGAGGGCATGTCCGGGGCCTTGAGCACGGCGAAGCCGGCCTGTTTGATGGTCTTGAAGTGCAAGGAGAGGGGGGGGGTGTTGGAAATGGAGGCGAGCAGATTGTTGCCCAAAAGCAACGAACGATTCAAGGCGTCCCGCTGGGAGAGATCCATCAGAATGCCTTTGACCTCCTGATCGGAAACCTCGTCCAGATCCACGCCGCCGATGAGATCGGCGTTGTTCTCGCGCCGTTCGAGCAACTGGATCGCCTTGTCCGGCGAGGGCTTGCCCCGTTCGGAAAGACAGTAGACCGAAGCCCCCCGGGCGGAACTGACATGAAAGGCGTCCGCGTGCAGACTGATGAACAGATCCGCCTGATGCTTGCGGGCAATGGAGACCCGCTGGGTCAGGGGGACATAATAATCCCCGGTGCGGGTCAACCGGGCGGTGAAACCGGGAACCGTGTTGATCTCCCTGGCGACCCGGTGGGCCACTGCCAGGGTGACATCCTTTTCCTGCAACCCCCCCGCGCCGATGGCCCCCGGATCCACTCCCCCGTGTCCCGGGTCGATGGCGATCACCACACCTCTCCGGGAGGTGCGATTGAACGACTCCATGGCCGCGTGGGCCATGGAGGTGGACAGACACATCCCGCCAACCGACAACGCCATCGCCTGCAACATCCTGCGCCGATCAAACATCACCCGTGCTCTCCCTTTTGCCCAGAATTTTGACTCTTTAGCGAAATATAGAGAAGTTTTTTATTTTCAATAAATTGCCACAGGATCCAACCATTACCTCCCCGGGTTTGGCTTCTTCCAAGCAAAACCCATACCGGGCCGGGATCCAGCGCTTTGACACCGGTAATTTTTTTCTGAAGGGCTGCGTCCCGCCCCCACATCATGTTATGATGCTCTTCGACCCAGTGCTTTCATGCGCAACGCCGCGCATCCATTGCTCTTTTAGGAGAGGCCCATGTCCAGCGAGGATCCGGAAGAGATCGCCAAATTCGAACGCATGGCCAGCGAATGGTGGGATCCGGACGGCAAATTCAAGCCGCTGCATCGCATCAATCCGCTGCGCACCGAATACATACGCAAGCAGTTGCGACCCGCCGGAGGTCGGCTGGAAGGATTGAAGATTCTCGATATCGGTTGCGGGGGGGGGATACTCTCCGAATCCATGGACCGGCTCGGGGCGCAGGTGACGGCCATCGACCGCTCGGAGACCATCATCGGCGTGGCCCGCGCCCACCAGAAGGAGAGCGGCTCACAGGTGATCTATCGGGTGCAGTCTCTGGGGGATCTGGCCGCGGAACAGGGGGCGACCTTCGATGTGGTGCTGGCCATGGAGGTGCTGGAACATGTGCCGGATGTGCCGGGATTCCTGACCGAATGCGCCGCGGTGCTCAAGCCCGGAGGATTGTTCTTTTTCGCCACCCTCAACAAGACCATGCAGGCGTGGCTGCTGGCCATCGTCGGAGCGGAATACGTGCTCCGATGGCTCCCCAGAGGAACGCACGAATTCGACAAGTTCATCCGCCCTTCGGATCTGCACCGCTGGCTGCGGCACGCGAGCATCGACATGCGGGATGTCATGGGCATGCGCTATCTGCCCTGGCGGGACGCCTGGGAGTTGGCCGTGGGCAAGGCGGAGGTCAATTACCTGGGATACGGGGTGCGGCTGGTCCCTCCCGGGGAAGAGTCTCCAGAGTCACCCGCCGCTTGAGCCGCCCCTGGGCCGAAAAGAACAGCACCTGTCCGCCGCCGTCGGGCATGGTGACCAGAACTGCGGCGCCGCTGCCATCCAGTCCGGCCAACTGCGCCACCCGGGCGCCAGTCGGCAGGGCGAGGCTCTCCTCCTGGGGGGTTGCCTCGGCGGTCGGCGTCGGCGTTCCGGTGCCGGAGGCGCGCTCATGCAAACGCGACAGCAAGGCTCCCAACCCGGCCAACAGCACCACGGCCCCAAACACCACAAAGAACTTGACTGCCCGCATCCCATGACTCCCATGCCCGCATGAATACATCCCGCACCACGCCACCCGGGGACATGACCGTCCGCATTCCCGATCACCTCCACGGAGAGCGGCTGGACAAGGCCCTGGCCACCCCGGAGACCGGCCTGAGCCGGGCCGCCGTGCAGCGACTCCTGAAAACCGGCGACATCACCCACGCCGACGGCATCCCCCGACAGGCGGACGACAAGGCCAAAGCCGGAGAGGTTTTCGCCATTCGCATTCCTCCGCCCCAACCCATCGAGGCCCGACCCGAGGCGATCCCCCTTGAGGTGATCTTCGAGGATGATGACATCATCGTCATCAACAAGCCAGCCGGTTTGGCGGTGCATGCCGGCGCGGGCCGTCACGAAGGGGTGCTGGTCAACGCTTTGCTGCACCACTGCGGCGGACCAGAGAAATCCGGGGGGCTCTCCGGCATTGGCGGAGCGATCCGGCCCGGCATCGTCCACCGTCTGGACATGGAGACCAGCGGCCTGCTGGTGGCGGCCAAAAACGACCGGGCACATCTG
>JADGAB010000298.1 GCA_015232245.1 Magnetococcales bacterium
TTGGATCCCACCAGGGGGATAATCCCCCTGGACCCCTATCAAGTGAAACTACGCATCCCAAAATGGTTGCGGTTTAGCGCAAAAAAATGTACCGATCTACATGGAATATTGACCTGAAATCTCCATCTTGCTACATTCACAACCATACACAATGAAACATGGTCAACAGATTGCATTGCAGAACGCCATCCGTCGATCAATCCTCAAAAGGAAACAGTGATGGCCGACTCAGACAACCTCCCAACCCTGGAAGAGATCCTGAAAAGGCGCGGCATTGTCAAAGGTGTCGATTTTGACGATTATCAGGATTATATCGAGTCGCAAGAAAAAACACTTCGTCCCCGTCTCCTGAAGTTCAGCGGCATTTTCCCGGAAGGCAGCATGCATCTGGCCATGGGGCGGGTCATTCCCACCCGCAAGCTCAAACTGCGACCATAAATCATGCTGGAGAATCCTGTGAACCTAGAGACCGTGAGGTCTCAGGCGATTTCTCGCGTCCTGCTCTATTACTTTGAGAAATTCACCGTCCATCTGGCGATCACCATATCCGTCACAAAAAAACTGCCGGAAGAGATCAACAATCACATTCGCAACGCCTTCACACACGTATCCCGCATCCAGATTGCTGCCAGCACGGACCAGATCAAAGAGGAAAGCGCCGCTGCCATCAAGCACATCGAACGGGCAAACCGGGATTGCCTGAAGGCATCGATCATGCAAACCCGCGAAACCCTTGAAAATCTCATTCTCGATGTCAAATTCTTTCGCGGATCCCTTTCCCCAACCCTGGACGCTCAATACAACGATCTGAAAAGGCTTCGGAAGGAGGCCTACATCACCGAATCCCGCGGAGACAATCATCAAACCAGCAAATTGGAAATCATCTACCGCAAGCACAGATGACCTGATCGTGCAGATCCAGTCACAATACCACGAAGCCGGAAAACCACTCACACGCATCAGACGATGGATACAGCGATGGTTCAGACCGATCATCATAGTTGTCATGACCGCGGTCGGCGTCGTGATTGGCGCGGCTGTCAGACCCTTTGTCGAAAGAATCCTGGCTTATCTCTTCCCATGACCCCAATGGCCTCGTCGGGTATCCGCACCGGATTTCGCCCCTGATCCAGAAAATTTTCTTGACTTCCCGCCCGGATTCGAGGATAATTTTCCGTTGTCAGCATCCTTGGCGGATCGTCTAACGGTAGGATAGAGGACTCTGACTCCTCCAGTCTAGGTTCGAATCCTAGTCCGCCAGCCATCTTTTCACCGATCAACCCCTCCCATTTCCGATCCCAATCAACCCCTTGAGCTTGCTCACACCGGACAAGAAAGGATCCTGCCATGGGGGAACGCGTGACCAACCTGTTGCTCGAATGGATGGGGCAACTGGACTATCTGGCCATTTTCGTTCTCATGGCAGCCGAGAGTTCCATCTTTCCGGTACCCTCGGAACTGGTCATGATTCCGGCGGGTTATCTGGTCTCCACGCAAAAACTCACCTGGAGCGGTTCCATTCTGGCCTCCAGTCTGGGCAGCATCGCCGGCTCCCTGGGCAGCTATTATCTCGCCATGTGGCTGGGACGCCCCTTCATCGTCCGTTTTGGTCGTTATCTGTTCATCACCGAAAAACATCTGCAACAGACCGAAACCTTTTTCGCCCGCCACGGGGAGATCTCCATTTTCACCGGACGATTTTTTCCCGTGGTCCGCCATCTGATCTCCATGCCCGCCGGGGTGGGACGCATGCGTCTGCCGCCGTTCCTCTTCTACACCCTGATCGGCGCCACCCTCTGGAACATCATTCTCCTGATCCTGGGCTTCGTGATCGGCGAAAATCAGGCATGGGTCAAACAGAACACCCATTGGGTGGTGGTCGCCGCCGCCCTGTTCGCCCTGCTGCTCATCGGCGGGTACCTGGCATGGCAAAAGCGCCGCGGTTGAAAAAACTTTTACGCATCGTACGCGCCGTCTGCGCGATCTGCTCCGGATTTCGCCTCCAGAACAACAAAGAGAACAAACCTCCCGATCGCGTTGCCGGACAACACAACCTGCTGCTGCATGAAACCGCCATGCGCTCGGCGGCCAATACCATCGTCATCACCGATGCGGCGGGCATCATTCAATGGGTCAATCCGGCCTTCACCCGCGCCACGGGCTACACCTTCGAAGAGGCCATCGGCAACAATCCCCGCATTCTCAAGTCCGGTCATCAGGACCACGCCTTCTACCAGAACCTGTGGGAGACCATTCTCCAGGGCGCGGTCTGGCGGGGAGTCTTCATCAACAGACGCAAGGATGGCACCCTGGTTCACGAAGAGTCCACCATCACCCCGGTGCTGGATCAGGATGGCGCCATCGTCAACTTCATCGCCATCAAACAGGATGTCACCGAACGGGTCCGGGTGGAACGGGAACTGCAAGAGGCCAAACTCAAGGCCGAAGCCGCCAGCCAGGCCAAAAGCGACTTTCTGGCCATCATGAGCCATGAAATCCGCACCCCGTTGAATGTGGTTCTGGGTATTCTGGAACTCCTGCGGGACTCTCCCGTGGAATCCACCCATCGGGAGCAGATCCGGCTCGCCATGGGATCCGGAAAAACCCTGCTTTACCTGATCAACGACATCCTGGACTACTCAAAAATCGAGGCCAGTCAACTTGTTCTGGATATCGTCCCCTTCGAGATCCACGTTCTTCTCGATGACGTCATCCAGGCCATGACCCCGCTGGCGCAGGAAAAGCAGATTGTTCTCTCCAGTCACTTTCCGACCCATTTCCATGCCACCCTGCAGGGTGATCCCAACCGGTTGCGCCAGATTTTCACCAATCTGATCGGCAATGCCATCAAGTTCACCCCGCGTGGCGGTTCCATCGATCTTTTGGGAGGACCGGTGAGGCAGGAACCGGAGTGGATTGAATATCTCTTCGAGATCCGCGACACCGGCATCGGGATTCTCGAGCAGGACCGGGAGCACATCTTCGAGCGGTTTGTGCAGGCCAACACCTCCACCACCCGTCAGTATGGGGGCACCGGACTGGGATTGACCATCTGTCAACGGCTCATCGAACTGATGGACGGCACCATCGGGGTGGAGCACAACCCGGCTGCCCAGACCGGAAGCTGTTTTCATTTCACCGCGCGGTTCCAGAAAAAAACTCAGCCCCTTTCTCCATCCCGATCAAGCGCTCCTCAACCGGCCTCCTCCATGGGGCGTGGGACGTTCGGGGATGCCAGGATTCTCATCGTCGATGATCAAAGCGCCAATCTCGCCGTCACCCTGGGCATGTTGGTGAAAATCGGCTGTGATCGCAGCCATTGTCGCACGGCAGACAACGGTGAGCAGGCGGTGGAGCGCTTCCGGTCACAACTCTTTGATCTGGTTTTCATGGATTGTCAGATGCCGGTCATGGACGGCTATCAGGCCACCCGTCTGATCCGGGAGTGGGAGCTTTTGCAGGGGTCCCCCCCGACTCCAGTGATCGCCCTCACCGCCGATGTCACCCAGGCCAACCGCATCGCCGGTCAAAGCGCCGGCATGAACGATTTTCTGGCCAAACCCGTCGGGTTGGGGGAGCTGCGAAACATGTTGCAGCGACATCTTGGCAACCTGGAGGCCGAACCAGAACGGCTCAAAGAGAGTTCCTCGCCCGTTCTGCCGGCATTGGCAACCTTGTTCTCTTTGGGACTGGAAGAGGATGAAATCCCGAACATCGCCCGATTGATCTGCACCCAGATTCCGGAACTGCTGGACTCCATGGAGCAGGATCTGAATTCCGATCGCACCGATCATCTGCGGGTCACTGCCCACACGCTGCGGGGTTCCATGTTGCACACCATTTTCCCGGAGATGCTGCAGGTGACTGGCGCTCTGCATGCCGCGGTACGCGCCCAGGCGTGGGAGGAGGTCAGAGAGCATCTGAAACAGACGCGACTGGCCTTCGTGCCGATTCGCGATGCTCTGCTTGTCTGGCTGGAAGGTCAGACCGGGAATGATGGAAACTTGTGAAAAAAAAGCGGGGGTCTGGGGGA
>JADGAB010000299.1 GCA_015232245.1 Magnetococcales bacterium
GGAGCAATTGGGCTCGCCTGGTGGATTTCGAATGGCAGGGTGGTGTTGGTCTGATTGTCGATCATGCGGGATCTGCCTGCCAAAGTCAACTTTCCGATCCGGGAAGCAGGGGGAGATGATCCCTTGATCGCAACGTATTATTTTGTTAATCAATCGCAAGTTGGCGCGCTGTGGCGTCATGCGTGACCGCTTCGGCCTCAAACCTTCCGGGAATCCCATGCCACTGGACCGCGCATCCCACCAGGTCGAATCCTCCTCCCCTCGCTCCTGCACGGTGGCGGTGATCATTCCCTGTTACCGGGTGCGGGATCGCGTGGCGGAGGTCATCCGGGGGATCGGTCCCAACGTGGACCGGATCTATTGCGTGGACGACGCCTGTCCGGAACAGAGCGGACGCCACATCCAGGCATCCATCGCCGATCCCCGGGTGCGGGTGCTGTTCAACGAACAGAATCTCGGGGTGGGCGGGGCGACCTTGCGGGGGTTCCGCGCCGCTCTGGAGGATCGCTGCGACATCCTGGTCAAACTGGATGGGGATGGGCAGATGAATCCGGGCATGATTCCCCGTCTGATCTCCCCCCTTCTCCACCGGCGCGCCGACTACTCCAAAGGCAACCGTTTCTATCACATCGAAGACACCACCCAGATGCCCCTGGCCCGGTTGGTGGGCAACGCCATGCTATCGTTCGTGGCCAAGGCCTCCACCGGATACTGGAACATCTTCGATCCCAACAACGGCTTTGTGGCCATCCACGCCTGGGCGGCCCGCAAGCTCCCTTTGGAGAAAATCCGGCACAATTTCTTCTTCGAAAGCGATATGCTGTTTCATCTGAACATCATCGGCGCCGTGGTGGAGGAGGTGCCCCACAAGGCGATCTATCGGGGCGAAAAGAGCAATCTGAATATTTTCGGGGTCATGCCACTGTTTCTGTCCGGGCATGTGCGGAATTTTTCCCGGAGAATCTTTTACAACTATTTTTTGCGGGGATTTTCCGTCACTTCGCTGGAGTTGATCCTGGGGGTTCTGCTGCTGCTGTGGGGAGTGATCTATGGCGCGGTGGAGTGGCGCGAAAGCATTGTCTCCGGTATCCCCAAATCCGCGGGGGTGATCATTCTGGCGGCGCTGCCGGTACTCATCGGCGTGCAATTCATTCTGGATTTTCTGGGATACGACATGAACCAGATTCCCAAGGTTCCGCTCCAGGTGCGTTTCGACAAAATGGATCTGGAAGAGGAAGAAAAGGATGCCGTATGCAAACCTTGACCAACACCCTGCTGCGCCTGACCGCCAGGATCGTCCCCGGGTTGCGCGTTCATCTGGAGCATATCCAGACCCGTCGGGCACTCCTGACCGCCAGCCGCAAGGAACTGGATCAAACTCCGGCCTGGATGGAGTCCTGCATTCCTTCCTATTGTCATGACAACGGCCTGGCCAGTTATGCCGCCTGGAACCGGCTGTTCGTGGCCGCGGATTTTCACAAGCAACTGGCCCTGCCCGGGCCGATGCTCGATTTCGGCGCCGGCTCGGGAGAACTGGCCCGCTTGCTCCCGGCAGAGCAGTCGTATCACTTCATCGAAGAGGATCCGCAACTCTCCTGGCACATCCGCCGCACCTTTCCCCAGGCAACGGAAACCACCCTGAACGACCTGCCCAGGGAGCATTATGCCGCCATCCTCTGCCTGGACAGCCTGGAGCACAACCAGGATTATGAGGCCATCGTGCGGCAACTGATTCCGGCGCTTCGTCCCGGAGGGGTGCTGATCGTCAGCGGTCCCACGGAGAATCTCCTCTACCGGATCGGTCGCCGGATCGCCGGCTTCTCCGGCCATTATCATCAAACCAATATCGGCAACATCGAACAGACCCTGGCGCGTCATCTGGTGCGGATACGGCAAAAGACCGTGCCCTGGGGGATTCCCCTGTTTTCCATCACCGCGTGGCGCAATGCCTCCTGAGCCGTCCAATTCCCCGCAACGTCCAATCTGGCTGGTGGAGACCCTGCTGGCGCTGGGGGTGATCCTTTTTGCCCAGTGGACCTTGACAGCTCATGTGACGGGAATGGGACTGGAGGGTAACTTTCTCCAGTTGCGGCAGTGGTGCTGGTGGATCCCTGTGACGGTTTATCCTTTGTTCAGGTGGCTGCGCGCCCCTGATCGGGCAGCGCCGGGCGGGGTCCGGAACGAGGTCGCAGCCGGTCGGACCCCCGACGGGTTTGTTCTGTTGCTGGCCGCCTCTCTGGTGGCCATCCATGCCACGTCCGCCACCTATTTTCCGGCTGGCCGGTTGACGCTGTTCTGGTTTTTGTCCGTGATTCTGCTGGGACGCGCCTGGGTTTTCTCCTGGGGCGATCCAGGCATCCGGGTAGCGCTGCGGGAGTCGCCGGAGCGCAGGGAAAACGGTTTTCTGCTGCTGCTGGTGTTGCTCGCCATGGGCGTCACCTTGCTGGCCCACTATCCGGATGCGGATGATCAATATTATTCCAATCTTGCCGTGATGACCCTGGACCATCCGGAACGACCGCTGCTCTCCTGGAATGGCATGCTCTGGTCGGAGACATTGGTGCCGTGGTTGCCGGTGGACCGGCTGTCCGCCGTGGAGTTGCTGGTGGCCCTGATCGCCTCCGGGTTGGAGGCGGAACCCATCGCGGTGGCTCATCTGGGTTTGGCCCCTCTGGCCGCCGGGTTTGCCGTGCTGGCCCATGGGGCCTTGTTGCGTCAGTTGGCCCCGACCCTCTGGCTGCCGGCGTTGATGGTGGAGCTCTTTCTGTTGCTGGCCATGGGGGGGGAGATCCGGGGGGGATATGAGGTTTTTTCCTTTGTGCAGTTGCAGTTCGGCAAGACAGTGCTGTTTTTGGCGCTCACGCCGCTGCTGTTGCTGTATGCGTTGCGTTTTTCGCAGACCGGTGGTGCGCGGGATTGGCTGATGCTCTGCGTCGGTCAGATGGCGGCGGTGGGGTGTTCCTCATCGGCGCTGTTTCTGGCGCCGGTGGTGGTGGGAGTGGGCCTGACCGCCCATTGGTGGCCAGAGAGGCAGGCCACCAAAAGAGTTTTTCTGGGTCTGTTGAGCTGTTTCTACCCCCTGGGGATGGGCCTGACGCTCTTTTTTTCCATGTCCCAGGCCATGCAGTCCCTGGAGTGGAGTCCGCTCTCCCCGGAACAGAACCTGACCCGGATGCTGGGGGGGGATGGGGTGCATCTGTGGTGGTATCTGTTTGTGCTGACCGGCGCCTGGGGCGGCCTGACCGATCCCCGCGCCCGCCGCACCCTGCTGGGGTTCTCCTGGGTCTTTGTGGCGCTCTTTTTCAATCCGTTTGTCCAGCCCCTGCTTGCCCGTTACCTGACCGGCCCCTTGACCACCTGGCGTCTGTTTTATGCCGTGCCTCTGCCCCTCATGGCCGCCTTGCTGCTGGTCTCCCTGGTCGGCTGGTGGCAAAAGGGGCAAGAGATCAGGATGTCCGCGTTGCTGGCAGCCCTGGTGGCGCTTATGTTGCTCACTTTTGCGCCCGCGTGGCGGGGATTCTGGAGCCACCCCTTCTCCCTGGCCGTGGCGCTGCTGGGAGTTCTGCTGGCCAGTCGCGTGGGAATGCCCCGATGGCGGGGAGGGGTGGCTCTGTTCGCCTTGATCGCTTTTCTGGCCGCTGTCACCCATCTGAACCCCCCCGCCCGCCGCACCACCCTGGCCGCGCCGCGCACCCTGATCCACCTGCCGGGAATCAAGGCGCCGGAGCCCCTGTTCTCCCAGGCGGTCGGCATCGTTCAACATGCCCCGCCCGGACGGTCGGCCCTGCTGCCCGAAGATGTCGGGGTGTGGGTGACCACGTTGCGTCACCATCCGCTGCTGGTGGGTTTGTCGAAAAGCTATCTCGAACAGTCCCAAACCCTTCTGGAATCCGGGGCCGTGGAACGACGGGGGAGGCTTTTGGCCTATGTCTCCGGCCAGAGTCGTCCGGAGGAGCCGGACCGGCAACTGATCGAGGCGGTCGGGTTCTACCGGATCGGCATCGTGGCGGTTCGGCAGGATCATCT
>JADGAB010000029.1 GCA_015232245.1 Magnetococcales bacterium
CGCCCCTGGACCCCACCAAGGGCTTCGCCCCTGGACCCCACCAGGGGGATAATCCCCCTGGACCCCTATCAGTAAAATTACGCATCCCGAAATGAAAGCGGTTTATCGTCAATTCCCGACCCCCTCCTCCGGATCCATGACCCCGTGCCGGGGATGGAGACATTGACCGTGATCCGCCAATGAACTCAAGATCCGGCAGGTGATCACCCGTCCTCCCTGACAGCCGGTGATGATCCGTTCCAGCTCCGCCTGCAATCCCTGCAGGCGCAGGATCTTCTGTTTGACCTCCTCCAGCCGTTCCCGGGCGATCCGGTCGATCTCCTCGCAGGAACGCTCCCCATCCCCTCCCAAAAGCAGCATCTCCCGGATCTGCTCGATGGTGAATCCGAATTCACGACAGTGGCGAATGAACAGCAGCCGCTCCCCGTGGGTTGGGGTGTAGAGCCGCTGATTGCCCCCGGAACGCCGTGCCGGGGGCAGAATGCCCACCTCTTCGTAATAGCGGATCGTCTGCACCTTGCAGCCGCACAAGGTCGCCAGACGGCCAATCGACATTTCCGTTTCCATGGGTTTCATTTTCCGCTTGCAGCTCCAGCGACTGGAGGTTTTATCCTGCCTGTCAAGGGTGGAGGAGATTCCCACCCCGTGGGCCAGCCGGACCCTTTCCGGCTCGAAAGCTTCCAGTGTGCCCGGGAATTCCCGATCCCGGCAAGGAGTCTTGCCATGAATTTCTTCGAACATCTGATCAATCTCACCCTGGAAATGGCCCCCTGGCTGCTGTTTGGTCTGTTGACCGCGGGGCTGGTGAAGGCATTGGTCCCGGAAGGGGTTGTGACCCGCTGGCTGGGAGGGCAAGGGATGGGACCGGTGGTGCGGGGGGCGATCATCGGCGCGCCTTTGCCATTGTGTTCCTGCAGTGTCATTCCCATGGCCGTGGGACTGCGCCGCAATGGCGCCAGCCCTTCGGCCACGGTGTCGTTTCTGGTCTCCACCCCGGAGACCGGCGTGGACTCCATCGCCCTCACCTGGAGTCTGCTCGGACCGTTCATGACCGTGGCCCGTCCGGTCTGCGCGGTGTTGAGCGCCATGTTCGCCGGATTTCTCACATTGCTGGTGGAACGGTTCCGGCCCGAGGCGATCATGGCCCCGGTGGTGATCGCTGCGGCCAAATGCGCCAGCGCCTGCGGCTGTTCCGGCAAGTCTGTGGAAGCCAAACCGTCCACCCGGTTGCAGCGGCTGCGTACCGGTATCGATTACGCCCTGCGGGAACTCTGGGACGATATCGCCCCCTGGCTGGCTGTGGGGATTCTCTTGACCGCCGCAGTCACCACCTGGATTCCCTATGGCAACTTGAGCAGTCAGGCTCAGGGAAGCTGGCTGGCCATGATCCTGGTGGTGCTGGCCAGCATGCCGGTCTATGTCTGCGCCACAGCCTCCACTCCCATGGCCGCGGCCATGATTTTCAGCGGCATGACCCCCGGCATGGCTTTGGCCTTTCTTTTGGCCGGACCCGCCACCAATCTGGCCCCTTTGGGCATCATCCGTCGGGAACTGGGGAGTTGGGTGCTGGGCGCCTATCTGGCCGGAATTTTTGTCAGCGCCGTGGCATTGGGCATGGGGGCTGATCTTTTGGTGGCTTCCATGGGATGGACTCCCGAGGTCAGACCCGGCGAGGCGGAAGAGTGGATACCGGTCTGGTTTTCCGGCGGCAGCGCCGTGTTGCTGGTGGCGTTGTCTCTGCGTTCCGGCTGGCGGCGCTGGTCGGTGCGGTGGGTTTGACTGGCAGGGGTTCAGGGGGATCATCCCTGGTGTGGGATCCAGAAGTGAAGCCCATGGGACTTCATGCCTTTGGCGCGCTTTTCAAAAGGGAATTGCGTCGCAATTCCCTTGAGCGCCCAGCAAAGCCGCGCCTGTCCGGTCGCGCATCCCACATTGTTCACCAGGCGCGCGGCACAAAGGCCTCATCATTGGCCATGCGCAAGGTATCCCCGGCCTGCTCGATCACAAAAAGTCCCTGGTTGATGGCAAAACGACTGACATTTTCCTCGATCACCATGCCGGCGACCGCGCCAATGGCCCGCTTGTCGGCATATTCCCGAAAAAATTCCTTGAATTCCGCCATGCGTGCCAGGTGTTCCCGCACATCGTCGGTGGCAAGCTTGCTTTTGACCTCCACCAATACCACCGCATCCGTATTGACCACAAACAGATCGATCTCCATGTGACGCCCCCCCGGCAGATCCGCCTCCACCCGACGGCTGACCTTGTGAACCGGAATGCCTCTTTGCGCAAACAGGGTCTTGCAGGCCGGGGCAACCAGCCCCTCCACAAATTCGCCCAAACGCCCACCGAGTCTGTCGAGCTTGCGATCGGTCTCTTTCATGCGCCGATCGGTCTCTTTCATTTGACGATCGGTCTCTTTCATGCGCCGATCGGCTTCCTCGCGCATTTCCTGAAACTTTCGGTCACTTTCCGCCCTGCGTTCCCGCTCCTCGCGATCCAATTCCTGCAATTGTCGACTCGTCTCCGCCCTGCGTTCCCGCTCCTCGCGATCCAATTCCTGCAATTGTCGATTCGTCTCCGCCAATTGTCGACTCGTCTCCGCTCTGCGTTCCCGATCCTCGCGGACCATCTCCTGGAACTGGCGTTGCGTCTCATGAAACATCTCCCAGACAGCTTCGATGGTGATGGCCTGCGACATGGGGATTCCTCCTGACTGTGTGGCATGATTGCCTGCAGCATACCCGGTTTGCCCGGCACTTGGAATGCATTTTTTCCAGTCCGGCAACTCCCCCGCGCGCCAGAACTGATGAAAAGGCGCCAGAGTCATCAAGACAGAGTGAAAACCCTGGGGGAGGAATCCCCCGGACATCCGCTTTTTTTTCACCGGTCAAGCCTGCCGCAAAAAAAACCCGCCCTGGCAGGCGGGTTTTTTTGCAACGGTGTTCCGAAACCTTACGCCACGTAGGAACAGGCGCTGGCCGCGGTACGGGTATCCATGTCACGGCCACGGTTGGTGTGATCGTCCACCTCGGCGGCGGTGCCGATCATGCGACCGAACAGGAAGGTGATGAAGGCGGCGCTCTCCATGGCATCGGCGCTGATCTCGCCCCGGGCATAGGGTTTCCAGAGCATCTTCAAGAGGATCACGGCGATCACCGCGTCCACGTTGACACAGTAGATGTCCCGGCTGATGCCGGTCTTGAACAGGGCATGCACCAGTTGGTGATAGAAATCCTGGAAGATGTTGTAGGAGCCTCTCTGTTTGAAGAGATTGTCCACGAACACTTCACGGGGATCGAAGTTCTCCGGTTTGCCCTTGAAGACCGGATGGTTGACGCAAGGGATCTTGGCGTAATCCATGCTGCCGGCGAACTTGGCCTTGGCCTTGTAGGCTTTGTACTCGGTGGCATAGGCCAGAGCCATGGCCATGAGATCCAGACCATGCTCCTTGTTGCCCGGATCCACCAGACCGGAATCCTTGAAGCGCGCCATCAAAAAGGCGATGGCTTCGTAACCGTTGCCGCCGTGGGCGAAACCGGTGTGGGTGAGGAAACCCAGATAGGCCTTGTTGACCTGGATGCGGGCCGGATCCATGGGACCGTCGGCGCTGACCGCCCCTTTGGGCCCCTGGGCGGAGATGGTGCCGGGTCCATTGGTGACCAAAAGCCCCACCAGCACCGAGAAGCTGAACAGCTCCTCTTCCGTGGGACGACGCCCGAACAGCGACAGAAACGCGGTTTCGGTGAAACTCCAGGAGTCCAGCAGATCGCCGTTGTCCACCCCCTGATAGCTTTTTTTGTCTTGTTTGTCCGAGGGGACCACGCAGCCCACCATGGTGCTGAAGATGCGGAAGTGCCAGGGCATGGCCAGCAGGGTGGTCACGGAGATGCGGCGCCGCATCAAAGGACGCCAGGCCAGATGACAGCAGATGGCCGCCAGCACGGTGCTGTCCCGGGCGCCGTCACCGGCCCCGCCGAGGGCCTTGATGAACTCCAGAAAGACCGATTTGCAGCCACGGTTTTCCAAAGCGGTGAGCATGGACTTGCCCCGCTTGCCGCTCTTGCCGGAGATCAGCACATCCCGGGCCCCGGATTCCGCGGCCTTGGCCAGCAACGGTTCGAAATTGAACGACAGATCCGCCGGATCGGTCAGGCCGGAGAGCCCGAACAGATCCACCAGAGCCTGCACGGCGTCTTTGGCCGGTTTGACCTCGTTGGGTCCCACCATGGCCACACCCGTGGAGAGCACCACGTTCGGGCTGCTGCCGGCCTCCCGGGCCGCGTCCGCGGCCAGCAATGCCGGCGCGGCGCTGTGATTGACAAAAGCGTTCAACGCCACATTCGCCATGGCGCGTCCCGAGGCGTCCGGATATTCCCGGATCACGGAGAGGACCAGATTCTCTTCCAGGGTGTGGGTGGAGGCGTCCAGGACGCTCACGCCATGGATCTGGGAGACCTGGGTCTTGGGATCCATGCGGGAGGCGCCGGAACAATCCTTCATCGCCTGTCTGGGGAAGATGGCGCCCACCTGGCTGGCCAGAGCGGCGATCTGCTCGTTGTAGGGGTGGAGGGCCTCCACCACCGGCAGTTGCAGCTCCTTGGGCAGGGCGATCTCCTGGCTGGCGAAGAACCAGCACTTGGGCGCCAGATTGCCCCGGGGTTCGAAGTCGGGACGAATCCCGTTCATCATCATCACGGCGGTCATGGCCATGGGGATGTGGGCGATGTTGGTCACCACCGCCCCCTTGGCGGAACAGGCCGGGGTCTCCGGAGTGAAGATCGCCTTGACCCCGAACTTGTCCATGAACCACTTCTCTTTGCCCAGGGCGTCGTCCCCGGAACCGGCGATGGCGCCGGCATGACCGCAGGAGCGGGTCAGTTTGGCCTTCCAGCGGCCCACCACGCAGGCCACCACCGGCTTGTGGAACACCAGATCCCGCTCGTAATACCCGCCCGGCTCGATGTACATCACCGCCGCCTTGGTGCGGTCGTCGTTGTGCATGGCATGGGTGAACTCCGGGGCGGCGAAGTGGATGTAGACATCCTTGCCCGAGGAGACCGATACCGTGGTGCCCCAACCCGCGGTGAGCAGATAGGTGGCTATGGTGGTGGTGAAGTTGCCGGAGTTGGAGTAGATGCCGACGGATCCGGGCACCATGGACTCTTCCGGGGCGCTGCCGCCCAGGGCGCCGCCGATGCGTACGTGATTGTGGGCATCCCCCAGGCCCAGACAGTTGGCGCCGAACACATCCACGCCGCGCCACTGGCAATACTGACGGATCATGCGGGCATGCTTGACCTTCACTTTTTCCGTGAGGATCACCACCTTTTTCAGATCCGGATTGACCCGGACCGCCTCGATGACCGCATCCTTCACCCCGTCCGGCGGCACGTAGACCACGGCGACGTTGAACTTCTTGCCGTCGTTCATGGCTTCCAGCACGTTGTTGTAGACCGGGATGTCCCCTTTCTTGGTTTTCATCACCGATCCGGAACGGCCCGGCATCACGCCGCAGACGATGTTCCCGCCGGAATATTCATGGCTGATGGGGGTGACGGTGGTGCTTTCGCCCCCGAGAATGTTGAGCACACAAACCCGATCATTCTTGGTGGCCAGATCGGCCAGGGAGTGGACGCCAACGTAATAGGGAAACTCCTTCTCTCCCTGGGGATGCATGAAATGTTGCCCTTGCTCGGGCAGGGTATTCAAGAGTGTCATGGAAAACCTCGTTCCCGTTGGATGCGCGACGAATCGAACCGTGCTGCCGGCTGGTCCGAACTGGTTATTTGATGCCCAGCTTGCTGGCAATGACCTGACGGCCACCATTTTTCATCCAGGTGTCCACCGCCACCGCGTAGTTGATCACTTCGCTCATGGCAGAGTCATAACCGAACATGGCATAGGGGAGTCCCAGGGAGTCCAGGGTATCCTTGAGGTAGCCCAGTCCCTGAATCAGGTTGGGTCCGCCGCGTCCGACCACCACGAAGAGAGGCGTGGGGGCTTTTTCGTTGAAGTAGGTGCGCAGGCCATCCCCCATGGCGCGGAAGGTCTCGTAGATATCGGTATTGTTGGCCTTGCCGCCGATGATGAACAGAACATTGGTCTGGGTGAGCCAGTGCTTGTAGGTGATGTCGCTGATCTGCTTCATTTTGGCGTAGGGCGGATTGCCACCGAAATCCGAGGAGATGGTGGCCAGATCGCCGAGGAGTTCGGTGACCAGGGCATTGGCGCCGCCGCCGAAGGTCATGGCGGTGATGGTGCCCGCCGGATTGATGACATAGACATCCGATTGACCCTGGTAGGTGCGGAGTTGATTCACTTCCAGTTCGTAGTCGGAGAGATTGACGGAATCCAAAGTGGTGGGGAGGCCGAGCCGTTTGGCGTTGCGGTCATCGCCATCGAAGGCGCACTTGAAATCGCAGGCCACGGGGATCAGGCGGCCATTGGGATCGCGCCACATGCGGATGGGATTGATCTCCAGGGTGGTCATGCCATAGTTGTTGAACAGATCCCAGAGCTTGGTGATGTTTTGCACCAGGGGGCTTAAGATTTCGTTGGGAGCGTTCATCCGGTCCAGGGCGTTGGAGATGACAAAGCCTTTCAGGCCGGTGAGGGGATCGAAGGGGACCACGGCGATTTTGCTGGGTGGGAGTTCTTCGATATCCATGCCGCCGTGATGGGTGATGGTCAGGGTCGGGGCGCGATAGAGGGTGTTGTCGGTGATGGAGACATAGATTTCGTGTTCCGCCTTGACGAACCCTTCGAAGGTGACTCCTTCGGATTTGGAGGTCTGGTTGCCGTGGGTATGTTCGGCGAAGTAGAGGCGTTCTTTTTCCTTGAGGGCGGTACGCACATCGGTTGCCTTGCCCACCAGTCCCGCCTTGCCCTTTTTGCCGATTCCTCCCTTGAAGATGGGTTTGATCAGGCATCCCCCCCATTTATCGATCAGGGCCTGGATCTCCTCAGGGGTCGCTTCCGGGCCGAGAACCTCGGCGGTGGGAAAATCGACATATTTTAGTAACTTGGCCCCCCATTTCATACCGGTGATCTGCATCGGTGTGGTACCTCACTCTTTGTTAATAGCTTGGTTGATCCTGGAAAGATGGCGACGCCCAAAAACAAAAAACGGGTAAGTTCGGCACGTTCCATGCCGTTCATTACCCGTTCCTTGAGCATCGTTTATGGCGGGAGCGACGGGGCTCGAACCCGCGACCTCCGGCGTGACAGGCCGGCATTCTAACCGACTGAACTACGCCCCCGTACTGCAACCATTGTGGCAACCGGTCTGTTTGAGAGCAGGTGATGCCCCTCTTGGCCGGTTGTCTTGGGGATTATCCATACAACCCGCCGGAGCGTCAAGGGATGATCGTGCAGGGGAGTGCGGATTTTGCCCCGGGGGGCGGCAGAAGGAATATCTTTCCTTGATGTTTGGATGATATGGCGCTTGACCGCAGACGGAGAGAGGCTTAGCATGGCTGACAACAGGCATTGTTAACGCTTTCAACCTCTTTTGGGTATTCATTACATGGAATCAATTATAACCACAATAATTAACTATCTCATTGGTCTGGTAGCCAACCTGAGCAGCGACGCCATTGCCGACGGTCGTGACCGAAAGCTTCAGGAGCAGCTTCAGGAGCAGCTCAAGCGGCATGAGGGGATCGTTGCCAAACGTCTTTTGCGGGAGGATCTGCGCGCTGCCTGCGTGAAGCTGGCCCGGGAGCAGCGCCGCGCCGGGGTGAGCGGGTTGGAGGATGCCCTGTTGACATTGATGAACGATCCCCTCTTTCAGGAGGATCTTTATGTGTGGCTGGCCGCCGGGGGGATTGCCGAGGGCGCGTCGGCCAGGGAGGGTTTGGAAGGCCGCATCCGGGAGACCCTTGCCGGCGCGGCTCCCGGGGAGAGGGAGGCTCTGGAGCGGAATTTTTTCGAACGGCTGGACAAGGCGGTGTTCGCGGATCCGGTGCTGGCCCATGCCCGGCACCAGTGGAGTCTGGATTATCTCCGTGAGCAGGTGACGGAGCTGCGGCGACTGGCCGAGGAAGGCGCCGGGATCTATTCCGTGGAGCGACAGAACGAGGCCCTTGCCCGGTACTGCGCCAAGGCCCTGAAAGCCTGGGACATCGTTGATTTAAGCAATCTGCCGAAAGAGGATGTGGTCCTGGCGACGCAACAGATTCTGTTGCGTCAGTTGTACATGCCGTTGCAGATCGATGTGGAAGAGGCCCCGGAAGAGGGGGAGGCGTCTTTGCAACACCTGGAGGCAAAGCGGGAGGCGCGGCGGCGCATGCAGGCGGGTCATCGGGTCGGCTCCCTTCGGGCATCGGTGGGGGAGCGGCTGGGAAAATCCCGGCGGCTGGTGGTGCTGGGGGATCCGGGGGGCGGCAAGACCACCCTGCTGCGCTGGATGGCCACCGCCTATCTGCTGCGCTTTCAGGAAAATGCAGACCACTTCAATCAGCTTCCCGACACCCATACCCTGCCCCAGGAGTCCTGGATTCCGGTGCTGATCCGCTGTCGCGATCTGGCGGAGACGGAGCTGTGTGGCAGTTTTGAGGATTTTCTCACCCAGCATCTGAAAAAGACGGCGCTTCTGCCGGCAGATGCCCAGGTGATGGCGAGGGTGCTGCTGGACCGACTCGCCAAAGGTCAGGTGCTGCTGACTGTGGATGGCCTGGACGAGATCACGAATCCAGGGGTGCGCATGCGGTTCTGCCAGGAGCTGGAGCGCACTGTCGCCCGTTATCCCGACGCCCCCATGGTGGTCACCTCCCGCATTGTCGGCTATCGCACCATGCCCTATCGCATGGCATCCGGCTTCGAACACGGGGTGATCGCCGATCTGGACGGCGACGACAAGGATCGGTTCGCCCAACGCTGGGTCGAGGCCACGGAACAGCATCTGCCCCCGGACGAACAGGCCCGACGCATCCAGGAGTTGCGCCAGGCTTTGCACTCCAGCGACCGCATCGAGCGTCTTGCCGACAACCCGATGCTGCTGACCACCCTGGCCCTGGTGAAACGCAAGGTGGGCAAGCTGCCCACCCGTCGGAACAAGCTTTATCACGAGGCGGTCTCGGTGCTGCTCAACTGGAATCCCGTCCATGAGGTCATCGACGATGGGGAGGCGCTTCCCCAACTGGAATACCTGGCCTTTGAGATGTGCCGGCAGGGCATCCAGCGTCTGGAGCATGACCAGGTGCTCGACCTGCTGGAGCGGATGCGCGCGGAATATCCCCGCATCCGCGCCGTGCGCAACCACACGCCGGAGGCGTTTCTCACCCTGCTGGAGGCCCGCTCCAGCATCCTCATCATGACCGGGGTCACCTGGCACAGGCAGAGCCCCCAGGGTCAAGGGGTCTGGGAGTTCCGTCACCTCACCTTCCAGGAGTATCTGGCCGCCCGCGCCCTGCTGAATGGACGCCTTCCGGTCGATTGCAAAGTTTCCCCCCTGGCCGCCCAGGTGGGGCCGTTGGCGGGTCAACTGCAGAAGAGTCCCTTTAATTCTGATGAGGAGCAGGTATCGGACGCCTGGCGGGAGGCCCTGCGGCTGCTGGTGGCGGATTGCCGGGATGATGATGTGGACGATGTGCTGCTGGCCATCCTGGAGCCTACGGAGGGAGAGGAACCGGCCAGAACGGCGCGCCCCCGGGCCGCGTTGGCCGCCCAGTGTCTGGCGGATGAACCCAATGTCAGCGAAGACGTGGCGCGGCGGGTGCTGGAACGATTTGCCGCTCTGGTGGGTAAAAAGGATGGCAGTCGTTATGCGGGAACAGTGTTTGACTTGGCGGCCATGGAGGTGGAGGGGAGCGACTGGTCCGGGCTGCTCAGGCAGGCCCTGCTGGCGGAATATTGCCACCGTCCCGCGGAGACACGGGACAACCCGGGGGGTGTTTTTGGCTGGATGGAGAGTGCGTCATGGCGCGCCTCGGGCGTTGAGGTGGGGGAATGGCTTGAAGGCTGCAAGGCGCGCCTTGAATCCGGGGAGCGGATGGAGGCCATTGCCGCCGCGCTGGGGATTGCGTACCTCTTGTTCCAGAAGGGCGATATCCATGTGCCCGGGCTTGCGGATGCCCTGTTGACGTTGCTGGAGCGCGAGCACGACTGGCCGGCCAACCGTGCCGCAGCCTGGGCGTTGAATAGGATCCATGAACCGGTTAGGTTTGCACAGGGGGATCCTGTGCTTCGGTTGGTCCGGGTGTTGGTTTCCATGCCGGAAAATGAACGGAAGATATGCAGAGATTTGGTGGGCGTTCTCGGCAACAGCCGCGACTCCCGGGCGCTGCCGTTGTTGCTGGCCCGGCTGAATGACCCGGACCAGAATATCCAACAGGCTGTCATCCAGGCCCTGGGAGCGTTGGGAGATGCGCAGGCGGTGGGGCCGCTTCTGGCCTTGCTGAATGACCCGGACCCGGATGTCCGACTGGCCGTCATCCAGGCCCTGGTAAAGTTGGGAGATGCGCAGGCGGTGGGACCGCTTCTGGCCTTGCTGAATGACCCGGACCAGGATGTCCGACTGGCCGTCATCCGGGCCCTGGGAGCATTGGGAGATGAGCAGGCGGTGGGGCCGCTTCTGGACTTGCTGAATGACCCGGACCCGGATGTCCGACTGGCCGTCATCCATGCCATGAGAGCGTTGGGAGATGCGCAGGCGGTCGGGCCGCTTCTGGCCTTGCTGAATGACCCGGAGCGGCATGTCCAACGGTCCGTCATTTATACCCTGGGAAATTTGGGCGACAAAAAAGTTGCAGCCTCTCTGGTCCCCCTGTTGAATCACGACGATCCTGACTGTGGCATGGAAGTCGCTGTGGCCCTCGCGCGTCTTGGGGATGACCGTTGTCGCGCCATGCTTCAACAAGGGCTGGATGACGATTCCCGGGAGAGGCGAGAGGGTGCCGTCAGGGGTTTTGTGGAGTTGCGGGGCAATCGGGAGGAAAGACGGCTTCTGTCCCGGGATCTGGATGGGATGGGTCCCTGGATCGACCCCAGAGAACCGATCACCGCAGCCCGTATTGAAGAGGCTGCGCGAAAACTCAATAAAACCCCGGAACAGGTGCGGGAGATGTACGCTGCCCTGGCTGGGGAGTTGCATCTGCGTTTCGCCTGAACCGGGCCGGGGGCGGCGCGCGCCGCCCCCGGGCATCCCCGCCAGACCCCTGGCCTGGCACTCGACGCCTTGAACCCGGCACCGATTGGGGCTATGGTCAAGCTGGGAGAGCCGGGTTTGTGCGCTCACGCCTTTGTTGAGCGCACCCCGCGTCAGCCAAAAATCCTTGTCTTTATCCCCACGTCAGGAATCTTGCCATGACCCGCGAACTCGATGTGATCGGTTACTGGGCGGAACGTCAGCCGGAACGTCCGGCCCTGATCGCCGGGGGAGAGGTCATCTCCTATGTCCGGTTGCAGCGCTGGATCGGGCGTTGCGCCGCCCGTCTGCGCGCCCGGGGCGTGGGGCCGGGGGCGCGGCTGGCGGTGGCCCTGCCCAATGGGGCGCCGTTCGTGCTGGCCTGGCTGACCGCCCTGCACGCGGGCGTCACCCTGGTGCCGGTCAATCCCGAGCTGCCGCCGGAATCCACCGTGCAACTCCTCGATATCGCCCGGCCCGGGGCGTTTCTCCAGGAGGCCGACAGCCCCCTGTTCGCCGAAGGGGAGGAGGGGGAACCCGGAGCGCCTTTCGAATCCGACACCCCGGCTATCGGCGCGATCTTTTTCACCTCCGGCACCACGGGCACCCCCAAGGGGGTCTGTCATGCCACCCGCACCCTCATCGACAACGTGCGGGCCTTCAACCACATGGTGGGGCTGGGGCCGGAGTGTCGCATGCTGCATGTGTTGCCCATGTTCTACATGGCGGGATTTCTCAATACCGTCCTCTCCCCGCTGGTGGCCGGAGGCGCGGTGGTGATCGCTCCCCGGTTCACCCCCCAGAGCGCCCTGGCTTTCTGGAAACCGGCCATGGAGGGGGCCATCAACAGCGCCTGGCTCACCCCCACCATGTTGGCCATGCTCACCCGGCTCTATCGGGAATCTGCGGTGGCCCGGTGGTGTCAGGAGCATATCACCCATCTGTTCGTGGGCACCGCGCCCCTGCCCCGGGCGGTGCGCGACGGCTTTGCCGAACGTTTCGGCATCCCGCCCCTGGAAAGCTATGGCATGACCGAGGTGCTGCTCACCGCCGCCCATCTGCCGGGCCAGACCGGTCACGACGGTTCCGCGGGTCGGCTGTTGCCCGGCGTGGAGCTGCTGACCCGGGACGGAGAAGAGGAACTGCGGGAGTTGTGGATCGCCACTCCCTATCTGATGCGGGGTTATTGGGTCTCGCCCGAACTCCCCCCTTTGCTGGAGGCGCCGGAGGGGTGTTTTCCCACCGGGGATTGCGGACATGTGGATCAGGCGGGATATCTGCACATCACCGGGCGGCGCAAGGATCTGATCATCCGTGGCGGGGTGAATGTCAGTCCCCGGGCGGTGGAGGAGGTGTTGTTGCTCCATCCGGCGGTGGGGGAGGTGTGTGTCAAGGGGGTGGCCCATCCGGTGCTGGGGGAGGAGGTGGCTGCCTGGATCGTGTTGAAGGGAGGGTGGGAGCCGGAACAGGCCCGTGTCGGTCTGCTGGAGTTCGTCCGGCAGCGTCTGGTGGTGGATTCAGCCCCCACCCGGTGGCAGTTTCTCGCCGCTCTGCCCCGCAACGCCACCGGCAAGGTGATGAAAAATGCGTTGACTCTGTAACAGGATAGGGGTCCAGGGGGATAATCCCCCTGGACCCCTGTCAAGTAAAACGACGCATCCCAAAATGGTTGCGGTTTAAAAACGCTCATGAACTCTCTTTTCTCCCTGATCCGGCGCCTCGCGCCCCTGCTGCCGCTCCTGACCCTGCTGGTCGGGACGCCCCGGGACGCCCGCGGGGAGGCGCCCTCCGAATCCCAGGTCAAGGGGGCCTATCTGTACAATTTCACCAAGTTCGTCACCTGGCCGGACAGCGCCTTCGCCCATGAGCGGGACCCTTTTCAGTTGTGTCTGCTGGGTCAGGATCCCTTCGGCGCCGCCATCACCGCCCTGACCCAGAAAACGGTGGGCTCCCATCCCATCGCCATCCGTCATCTGACCGATCCCCGGGAGAGCGGCGGCTGTCATCTGCTGTTCGTGGCCGGCTCCGAGGAGGAGAAGATCCCCCGCATCCTCGAGGCGATCCGGGGCAAACCGGTGCTCACGGTGGGAGACACCCCGGAATTCGCCAGCAGGGGAGGGATGATCCACTTCACCCGGGTCAACGACACCGTACGTTTCGCCATTCATCAAGAGACCGCCCTCAACGCGGGTCTGCGCATCCACGCCACCCTGCTGCAGGTGGGCCATGTTCTCAAGTGACCGGTTTCTGACCGAACGGTTCCGGGATCTGCCGCTGCGCAGAAAGATCATGCTGGCCATGACCCTGCTCTCCGGCGTGACCCTGCTGATGGCCTCCCTGGTCTTTTCCCTGCTGGAGTATCTCCAGGAACGGGACTCCCTGGTCAGCAACGTCAAGACACAAACCGGGATCATCGCCATCAACAGCCGGGCGGCCCTGGCCTTCAACGATCCGGAGACCGCCCGCCAGACCCTGAGCGCCCTGGAGGCCAACCGGTTCATTCACGCCGCGATCCTGTTCACTCCGGATGGCAAATATTTCGCCGCCTTTTTGCGCCCCTCCCATCCCCACTCCAAAGGATTCTTTCTGCCTCCGGCCCGGCCCACGGAAGATTCCGCCACCTTCGAGCATGATGAACTGGTGGTGCGGCAACCCATCATGCTGGACAAGGATCTTCTCGGCTCGATTCTCATCCATGCCAGTCTGGACGAACTGGAAGAGGAGATGATCCTGCGTTTTTTGGTCATCCTGTCGGTATTCTTTCTCTCCCTGGCTCTGGCCCTGTTTCTCTCCTCCCGATTTCACCATTTCATCACCCGGCCCATCGATTCGCTGCGGCAGGCGGCCAGCGCCATTGGCCAGGGAGACCTCCACACCCCCATCGAGATCCACTCCGCCGACGAAATCGGTCAACTGGCCCGGGCCTTTCAGCAGATGGCCGGAGATCTGGCCCGGGAACGGGCCGCCCTGGAACAGGCGTTGCGGGCCAAATCGGAGTTTCTGGCCAACATGAGCCATGAGATCCGCACCCCCATGAACGCCATCATCGGTTTGGCGGATCTGGCGCTGCAAAGCCCCCTGGAGGAGCGTCCCCGCCTGTTTCTCAACAAGATCGCCGCCTCTTCCCAGGCTTTGTTGCGCATTCTCAACGACATTCTGGACTTCTCCAAGATCGAGGCGGGCAAGCTGGATCTGGAACAGGCGCCCTTCCGGCTTCAGGAGGTTCTGGACCACATGGGGGATCTGTTCGGGGTGCAGGCCGGGGAGAGAGCGATCGCCTTGCGGCTGGACAATCCCGGGCTCTACCCGGGTCGGCTGCTGGGGGATGCGTTGCGTCTCGAGCAGGTGTTGTTGAACCTGATCGGCAACGCCCTGAAGTTCACCCCGGCAGGGAGCGGGGAGGTGACGGTGACCATCACCACCCTGATGGAATCCCCGGAGCGGGTGGAGCTGGAGTTCGCCGTGCGGGATACCGGGGTCGGGCTGACCGGGGAGCAGATCGGGCGTCTTTTCACCCCCTTCACCCAGGCGGACAGCTCCACCACCCGGCAATACGGCGGCACCGGGCTGGGACTGGCGATCTGCAGGCGGCTGGTGGACATGATGCAGGGCCGGATCTGGGTGGAGAGCCGTCCGGAGCAGGGGAGTGTGTTTCGTTTCACCGCCGGATTCTGTCCGGCTCCGACCCTGGGCGCCGGGGCGGACCGTTCGTCTGTGCCGGAGCGACCTCTGGACCTGGCCGCGGTCCGGGAGCGGATCCGGGGGGCGCGGATTCTGCTGGCGGAAGACAACATCATCAACCAGTTGGTGGCCGTGGAGACGCTGCACGCCCTGGAAGTTGACGTGGTGGTGGCCGGCAACGGAGCCGAGGCTTTGGAACGGGCCGGACAGGCCTCTTTCGATCTGGTGCTGATGGATCTGCAGATGCCGGTCATGGATGGTTACGCCGCCACCCGGGCGTTGCGCCAGAATCCCCGGCTGACCGGTCTGCCCATCGTGGCCATGACCGCCCACGCCATGAGTGGCGACCGGGAGCTCTCCCTGGCCGCCGGTTTGAACGATCATCTGACCAAGCCCATCGACAAGTTCGCGTTGTACGCCATGCTGGTGGAGCGGATTCGTCCCCGTCCCGGGATCGGTCGCCAGGACTCCGCCCTTCCCGAGGCCGCCATTCCCGCCGTCTGCGACCCGGCGTTGCCGGATGAGCTGCCGGGGGTGGATCTGCCAACCGTTCTGGACCGGCTCAACGGCAACCGGGAGTTGTTGCGGCAACTGTTGATCGAATTCGGCCACCACTACGCCGGATCCGGGGTCCGACTTGGCGCGGCCTTGACCGGCGGGGAGCCAGGGGCGTTGACCGACGCCGCCCGTTTGTTGCACAGCATCAAGGGGATGGCGGGCAATCTGGGGGCCGACAAGGTGCACGAGACGGCCCGGGAGCTGGAGGAGGCCATCAAAGGGGGGGTATCACAAGCCTGGAAAGCGCCCCTGGAGCGTTTTGTCATCGCCATGGATGGGTTGCTGACCGCCATTGCTCCCCTTTCCGGGGCAGGGTGTTCTCCGCTGCCGGAACCGGCGCTTACCGGATCGGTGGATCCGGAGGAGTTCCGACGGCGGCATCAGGCCCTGGCAGAGGCGATTCGCGTCAATGATTTCCAGGCCATGGAACTGCTGAAACAACTGGGGGTTCTGGCGGGTCAGGCCCGGACCCGGACCATTCTGGATCAGGTCGCGAGGGCACTGGACAATTTCGATTTCATCCTGGCATATTCGGAACTGGAAAAGCTGGCGCAATGCCCGGAAATGACCGGCAAGGAGCAGTCATGAACGAAAGAGCCCCCAGACCCCGCATCCTGATCGTGGATGATCTGCCTGGCAACATCAAGGTGCTGGCGGAACTTCTGAAGGATGAATACGACATCTCCATGACCACCAATGGTCAGGACGCCTTGCGTCTGGCCCAGAACAACCACCCGGAATTGATCCTTCTGGACATCGTGATGCCGGGTCTGGATGGTCTGGAGGTGTGTCAGCGGCTGCGCGCCGATGCCCGCACCCGGGGGATTCCGGTGATCTTCGTCACCGGTCAGGGAGACACGGAAGAAGAAGCCCAAGGATTTTCCGTGGGTGCGGTGGATTACATCACCAAGCCTTTTTCCTCCCCCATTGTCCGGGCGCGGGTCAAGACCCATCTGGGGCTGAAGCTGGCCCGGGAGCAGATCGAAAAAAGCAATCAGGAGATCCGGCATCTCAACGACAATCTGGTGGCGGTGCTGTCGGAACAGAAAAAAGCCAACGATCTGCTGGATCGGGCCAATCAATTCATCCGTTCCACCTTCGGGCGTTACATGTCCGAGGATGTGGTGGCAACCATTCTCGATTCCCCGGACGGTCTGCGGCTGGGGGGGGAGAAACGGGAAGTGACGGTGATGATGTCGGACTTGCGGGGTTTCACCCTGTTGAGCGAGCGCCGCGCCCCGGAAGAGGTGGTGATGATGCTCAACCGTTATCTGGAGATCATGACCGAGATTCTGCTTGACTATCAGGGAACGATCATCGAATTCATGGGGGATGGGATTCTGGCGTTGTTTGGCGCGCCCATCAGCCGTCCGGACGATCCCCAGCGGGCTGTGGCCTGTGGACTGGCCATGCAAAAGGCCATGACCCGGGTGAACGCCGAAAACCGGCGACAGGGGTTGCCGGAGTTCATGATGGGCATGGGCCTGAACACCGGCATGGTGGTGGCGGGAAACATCGGTTCGGACAAGCGCACCAAATACGGGGTGGTGGGCAGCGCCATCAATCTGACCGCCCGCATCGAATCCCTGACCGTGGGCGGACAGATTCTGATTTCCGACGCCACGGCCAAGGCCTGCGGTCCGATTCTCACCATCGATCAGAGCTGGGAGGTGATGCCCAAGGGGGTGGGCCGTCCGGTGACCATTCATCAGGTGAGCGGCATTGGAGGTCATCATGCCCTGCAGTTGCCCAAACCGGACAAGATCACCCTGCAACCCCTGGCAAGAACCCCGGCCCTGCTCGTCCGGGTCATGGAGGGCAAGCACGCGGGTTTGAGCGGGCATCTGGGCACTCTGGTGGCCCTGGCCCCGCCATTGGCGGAGATTCTTTCCGATTTGCACGCGGAGCGGCTCACCAATCTGCAGATCGAACTGTTGGATGACGCGGGAGATCCGCTCACCTCGCCTCTTTATGCCAAGGTGCTCACCGAGGACGAAGGGGATGGTCGTCAGACCATTCATTTCACCTCCACGCCGCCGGAAGCGGAGCAGCTTTTCCAGCAATGGCTGGCGGCGGAAAAGGGACCGGGAAGTTCGTGATTGAAAGAGGGACCGAAAACAAAATTTTAAAATCTGAACTGTGTCCTTTTCGAGACGCACTGTTTTACTGATAGGGGTCCAGGGGGATTATCCCCCTGGTGGGGTCCAGGGGCGAAGCCCTTGGTGGGGTCCAGGGGCGAAGCCCTTGGTGGGGTCCAGGGGCGAAGCCCTTGGTGGGGTCCAGGGGCGAAGCCCTTGGGACTTTAAAACATAAAAAATCTCTAGATCATTTTTATGTTTTAGAACCCTGGGGGAAGAATCCCCCAGACCCCCGCTTTTCTTTCACCAGTTTGCTTCATGAAGCCGTTTCGAGTAAATTTCAAGAGAATTCATTTTCTTGCCAAACCGCTCCCATTTCGGGATGTTGACTTGTGGAAAGATCTGCGTATCCCTCACCCAAAGGCGCCGCCTGCAGCGGCTTTGTTGGGCGCTCAAGGGAATTGCTTCGCAATTCCCTTTGTAAAAGCGCGCCAAAGACAAAAACAAAGTCCCAAGGACCTCATTCCTGGACCCCACCCAGGGATAATCCCCCTGGGCCCCTATCAGTAAAACGACGCATCCCGAAATGGTTGCGGTTTAACAATTCCCAGGGAGACCATCATCCCCCTGGAGCCGCGATCGCTTCTGCAAACACGATTCCTTGCCTGCCCTTGTCACTCGCCTTTGAGTAACCGATCCGCCAAGGCTTCCAGTTCATCCAGATTGGAATACTCCACAATCACCTTTCCCTTGCCCCGCAAATGGGTGATGGATACCGCCACCCCAAGATTTTCCATCAAGCGTTCCTCTATGGACATAATCATTGGATCCTTTTTTCTACCTCCGGTTCCACGGTTCCCCAACTTCGGTATCGATTCGACCTCCGCATCTATCGGTTTTTCCTTCTCCAGATTGCGGGCCAAAAGTTCCGTCTGCCGCACCGACAACTCCCCTGCCAATACTTCCGATACCAATCGTTCCATCAACTCCGGCTTCTCCTCCAGCCGCAACAGCGCCCGGGCATGCCCCATGGACAGCGCTTCGGATTCGATCAATGCCAAAATCGCATCCGGCAAACGCAACAGACGCAATAGATTGCTGATGGCCTCCCGACTCTTGCCAATCCTCTGGGCCGCCTTTTTGTGGCTGTAACCGAACTTCTCGATCAACTCCGCACAGCCTCGGGCGACCTCCACCGGGTTCAAATCCTCCCGCTGAACATTCTCCAGAATCGAAGCCTCCAAAGCCTGCCGGTCATTCCAGTTGCGCACCAAGGCCGGTATTTCCAACAATCCCGCCATCCGGGCCGCACGCCAGCGCCGCTCTCCCGCCACCAGTTGATATCCCGCCGTCACTCCTCGCAACGGCCTTACCAGAACCGGCAACAATACCCCCTGCTCCCGAATGGATATCTCCAGTTCCCGCAACGACTCTTCGGAAAAGTTCTGTCTTGGCTGATGCGGATTGGACTCGATTTGATCAATCGGGATTAAAAGCACCTTTTCCTGCTGTGAAACCGTGTTGGCCGCGTCTCCAAGCAACGCAGCCAAGCCCTGACCCATGCCGGATGTGGAGTTCTTCATGCGTTTCTCTCCTTGAGGAGCATTTCTGTGGTTAAATTCAGATAAGCCATCGACCCCGGTGACCAGGGATGGTGCCACACACCCGGGCGTCCGAAACCGGGAGCCGCACCCAAAAACGGGTCACGGGGAATGACGATCGGTAAAATCAATGCATCCAGATGACGCCGTACCTCTTGTGCGATCACCAGATTGCGCGGATTGTTCTCTTCAAACAGGGTCAGCAAAATGCCTTCCACCTCCAGGGCCGTATGAATGCTCTGCTGGATGATCTCAATGGTCTTGAGGACTTGACTCAACCCTTCCATGGCATAAAATTCGCATTGCAACGGAATCAAGGCACCCTGTGCCGCAGCCAGGGCATTGACAGTCAAAAGTCCCAAAGATGGCGGACAGTCGATAAGAATCAAATCAAAATCCCGTTCCCCGGATTTGAGACGTTCCCGCAGCCGGAATTCACGGTTTCTTGTGTTGACCAGTTCCACTTCGGCACCGCTCAGATCGGCGGTTGAAGGGATGATGCTCAACTGTCCGTCTCCGATGATCGGTTGGACTGCTTCTCGCAGGCTGGTGCGACCGGAGAGCAGATCATAGACATTCGGTTTGCCATTGTCTTTCTGGACTCCGAATGCTGTGGTCGCATTGCCTTGCGGATCGAAATCCACCAGCAAGGTTCGTTTCCCGGCGGCGCTCATGGTTGCGGCCAGATTGACGGCAGTGGTGGTTTTGCCCACCCCCCCCTTGCGATTGACAATAGCGATAATTCGATTCATGTTGGCATACCGGTTTCACGTGAAACCAACCGCATCTGTACAATGACGCCTGATGAATCATCCAAAGCAGGATGGATGGTTGGGGGTGTGAAAAATCTGGCCTGTTTGCTTTGCTGAAATGTGACTGTTTCTTCCAATGCCTTTTTCCCCTTTTGCGCCAGACAGATCCCTCCAGGACGCAACAGCGCGCGGGAGAGTTTGGCTATGGTTTCAAGATCAGAAAGAGCGCGACAAATGGTGATATCGAAGCTGCCTGAATCCCCGTGAGATTGCTCCACACGATGGGGATGCACCGTTACCCGGTTGGTGAGTCCCAATGTCGTGGTGATCAATGTCAAAAAGCTGGATTTTTTTTGGTTGGCTTCGTAGAGATGAAATTGGCGCGATGCGGGTGAAAACAGGGCCAGTATAAAACCTGGAAGACCGGCTCCAGAGCCCATATCGGCAATCCGGGCGGATTTGGGAAGAAATGGCAGCAGGGTGATGGAGTCCAGGATATGTCGGGAAAGCAGATTGGGTATGGTATTGGGACCGATGAGATTATGAGTCTGGTTCCAGGTCAGAAGGTGATGAACATAGCTTTGCAATTGCTGCTGCACCAGAGTATCGACCGGACAGCCCAGTTGATTCAGATGTTGAAAAAAAGAGTCCCAATCGTATGTCATGTTCTCCACCCGATCTGGAATTGATTTGTGATGAGCCTGGAGGTTGAATCCTTACAAACAAAACTATATCCGCTTTGGAATGTACACTCTTGAAAAGAAATGGGGGTCTTGGGGATTTCTTCCCAAGGGGGTTGCCCTTCAAACATAAAATTTATTTAGATTTTGATTTCAAGAATTACAAGTTTTTATGTTTTAAAGTCCCAAGGGCTTCGCCCCTGGACCCCACCAAGGGCTTCG
>JADGAB010000002.1:0-29923 GCA_015232245.1 Magnetococcales bacterium
TGTTCGGACCGAGCGGCCATGGCGTGGCTGCCGGACCAAATCATTCCGGGCATTGAGGGTTTGGAGTTGCATCACCTCTACCGGGCCATGGCCTGGCTGGGCGAAAAATTGCCAGAGAGCGAACAGAAAGGGGCCACAACCGCCTCCCCAAGATGCATCAAGGACCGTTTCGAGGAGCGACTGTTCGCCTTGCGCCGCCACATCTTCTCCAGTCTGGATTTGGTTTTTTTCGATACCACCTCCATCTGTTTTGAGGGAGAAGGGGGAGACACCCTTGGCCAGCACGGTCACAGCAAGGATCCGCTACAAGCAGCTCTGGATGGTGGAAGCCACCTTCCGTTCCGCCAAATCCCTGCTCACCACCCGTCCCGTCTACCACCGGCAGGACGAAACCATCTGCGGACATGTCTTCTGTTCGTTTCTCGCACTCATCCTCCGCAAGGCTTTCCTTGACCGCCTCGACAGGCAGGGCATCCACGTTGAATGGAACACCATCCTTTCTGACCTCTCTGCCTTGCAGGAGGTCGAAATCCAGCAGGACGATAAAAGTTTTTTATTGCGTACCGAAGCCAGGGGCGTGGCTGGCAAGGTCTTCCAAGCCGTCGGTGTCGCCTTGCCGCCAGCCGTGCGCGTCCTCACGCCAGCATCCCACTGATCAACACAGATTTTAGTGTGTCATAGTGCCAAGACTTTCTTTGGCGTTACTATCTTTTTGTTCTGTAATACTATTTTTTATTCGACTGTTAAAGATGGGCGATACTGGGGAATTTTACTCCGCCACATTTGGGGAAATTTCATCCGCCATTGACAAACTGAGCAATGGATGGGTCTGATGCTCCATATACCAAGCGATCAGTTCATGTCCTGGCATCGGTTCTGCGAACAGATATCCCTGAATTTCATCGCAACCAAGCTTTCGCAGAGCCATCCACTCTTCGATGTGCTCCACGCCTTCGGCGATCACCCGCAATCCCAGCGTCTTGCTGAGATTGATGATGGCACGGATCACGATCATATCGGCGGCATCTTCGATCATGTCTCGCACGAAGCTGCGATCGACTTTTAGCTTGGCGATCGGCATGCGATGCAGATAACTCAAGCTGGAAAATCCTGTTCCAAAGTCATCTAAAGACAGCCCGATCCCCAAAGCCTTGAGACGCCGAATGTCGACCAGATTGCGTTCACTTTCCGTCATCATCAGCGATTCGGTCAGTTCGAGTTGCAGAAAAGCCGGAGGCATGTCGTGCTCTTCCAGAATTCCGGCGACCGTTTCGACAAAATCACCACGACGGAATTGTACCGCTGAAACGTTCACGGCAATCGGAATGCGGCCCAATCCTTGGGTCAGCCAACTCTGGTGAAGGAGACAGGCCTCCTCCAGGGCCCAGCGTCCGATATCGTGAATTAGGCCACTCTCCTCGGCCAGGGGGATGAATTTATCTGGATAAATCATGCCCATTTCAGGATGACGCCAACGCAATAGAGCCTCGACCGATACCACCGCGCCGTCGGTGCTGGTGACGATGGGTTGAACATGCAGTTCTAACTCTTGATTTTCCAGGGCGTGTTGCAGGAAGGTTTCGGTATTGAGTCGTTCGATAGCATTCCGATTCATGGTTTCGCTGAAAAATTGAAAATTGTTGCGTCCGCTCGTCTTAGCAGAATACATCGCCGCATCTGCATGACGCATCAAGGTTTCGATATTGTCGGCGTCATCGGGATAGATGGCGATGCCCACACTACAGGAAATATGCAGTGATACATTGCAGACTTCATGCGTTTGCAGAATCAAAGGAATCAGGCGTCGCTCGACGACGTAGGCCACCTCTTGAACATCCTCCACCGAGTTAAGAATGATGACAAATTCATCCCCTCCCTGGCGGCAGACCGTATCCCCGACCCGCACCGCATCCAGCAGACGTTGGGCCACTGATTGCAGCAATCCATCTCCCACATGGTGTCCGAGGGAGTCGTTGATGTTTTTGAACCGATCCAGATCGATGAACAACAGTCCGACCCGTTCTCCATGTCGATCCGCCTGCTGCAACGACATTCGCAATCGCTCGTCGAAAAGCAAACGATTGGGCAGGCCGGTCAAGGCGTCATGGTGAGCCAGATGACGGATTTTTTCTTCTTGAGCCTTGCGTTCACTGATATCCACGAACAACGCAATGATATGACTGGGTTGGCTTTGTTCGTCGCGCACGGTATTGAGCACCATCCAATAGGGAACTGGATGGCCATTTTTTTGTTTCAGGGTACACTCTCCCTGCCAGGAGCCCTTTTTCACCACCAGAGCGGTCAGATTGACCGCTGCTTCGGCGTCTGTGGAGAAGACGGGCAGAACAAATTCCGGATCCCGTCCGATGATCTCATCCACCCGGTATCCCGTGGCACGGGCCAGGGCTGCATTGGCTAAACGGATGACATTTTTCATATCGAGCACCAGAATCCCTTCCGATGTGGCCTCGAAAATGGTTGCCCAGAGTCGCAAACGCGCTTCAAGACGTTTGATGGTATTGATCGGAGTAAAGGTGGTCACTACCGCATCCTGTCCTTGATAAATCAGCCGACTGGCCGACAACAACGCCCAGGAGCTTCCCTGCGGACCATTCCAGAGTACCTCGAATCCGTGGAGCGTACCCTCATCGGCCAATCGCTGAAAAAAACGGGCACGGGTGCCACGTTCCAGACCGCTGCCCCACGGATTCTTGAGTTCGGCATCGACCCAGGCTCTAGCGGGCATGTTGGCGAGCAGAACATGATGATCCGGAGTTTGCGTCACCAGCAGAGGAATGGGAATGGCTTCAAGCAGCTCCCTCTGGGCCTCGGCGGCCCGTGCCCGAGAGGCCAGCTCTTGTTGAATCAACCGTTCCCGATCAAGCCGCTCCAGCATGATGTTAAATCCGGAAACCAGTTGACCGATTTCATCACCGCTTTCCCAACTGGCCCGTAAGGTATAGTTGTTGGTTGCCTGGACCTGATCCGCCACTGCGGCGAGACGGCGAATGGGATACGAAATTTGACGAGCTACCAGAAAAACCAAGAACAGAATCGCAATCAGCAGAGTGGCGGCCATCCCCAGATGCCACCACATGCGATGAAACAGGATCTGAATACGCGCATCCAACAGATGATTTAACGCGGAAGAGCTGGCATCCCAGGCGGTGAGGGTGCTAGTCAGAACTTCCTGATAGGCTGTCTCGATCTTTTCGGCGGATCGAAGCTCATTGTCCAGCATGGTTTTCAGGGCGGAGATGAGCTGATGGCGTGTCGGATCCAGACGAACCGAGAGAATCTCTGTGGAATTGCTTTCAAACGCCGCCCGATAATCGGACTCGATGCTTTCCATGAGGGCGGTCAGACGCCCTTTGGTCAGCAGTTCATGGGTTTTATCCGGATTGACTCTGAGTCGGTGATAGTCGTGCAGCTGCTCCAGAAGTTCTGGAAAACGCAAAATGGTGAGGGACATGGTATAATAGCTGTCCAGGTCCGGATCGAGAATCAGATTGGACTGATCCCCGATATGGGTCAGCAATTGACGGCCAGACTGAAAAACGGTCCGAAGTTGGACCGGATCCGGTTCGACCGGCCATGCGGAGAGTTTTTGATCCAGTGCCTGTGCCAATTGGTCCCCTTTCATGGCGCTGCCGTGTTCCGTTTCGGTGCGTTTCAGGTGGTCGCGCAGAATCGATATGTTTTTGGCATCGTGTGGATTTTTGGTCTTCAGTGTGGCAAATAGCACGTCGCGCACTGCAAGAATATAGGTGACGCCATGCTGTTCCTTGCGGGCAAAATCGATGGCGATGAACTTCTCCTCGATCAGTATGGTGGTGATGAAAATCACCGCCGTCAGATCAAGCAGATAGATCAGCAAGAGCTTGCCCGAAACACGCAGTCTTCCCACTTGACTTGAAATGTATCCGATCATAGCCGCATTTCTCGATGGTGTCGTAATAGTGATCTGCCTGTCTTCAGTTCAGGAAAGCAATTACAAAACCATGTTGTATAATTGATTGATTACTAAGATGAAGAAGAATGCGGCCCATTCTTTCCATGGATTTGCCGTGCCTATAAAGCAATCTGCTTGTGTGCGTTGCAATATGCATATGATGATTAAATAGGCACTGTATCGGGTAGGAGGCGGGTTTCCCCGCCGTCCTCCCACACCACCGCAGGGCCATGTCAAGTGTCCTGACAACGCATTGATCTGAAACACAGAAACATCATCCCTGGTCTTTCTCCCGATCATCCTGTATACCAGTGGCATGAACGCATGCCACTCTCTCGATATCTCATCACTCCTCAAAGCCATCCGGGTGCGTCCAATTGAGCACCATGAACAGGCACGTTGGTATGAGCTACTCGCCCAGCATCACTATCTGGGCGCTCCTGCCAAGGTGGGAAAATCCCTCCTGCATGTGGCGACCCTGAATGAGCAGTGGGTTGCTCTGTTGGCCCACATTTAACACACCATAAAAAAAGTACATAAAAATCAATTTATTATGAAGTATTTTTTTGGCAAGTGGCACTACATTTTCTCAATTCTTTGATTTATCATCCTCAGATGATCATTTTTTTTACTCCACCTGGGCTTGGATTGAGATCGACAGCTTGATAGATTTTTTTCTGGGCAGGTTCTGCACTGGTCGCCTTGCGCACATGGAGGGTACGACCATCCGAACGTCGGAAAGTTACGGTAACCCGACACTGACCAGCGAGGATAGCACGCAAGGATGACCATCTCTCGCAGATTCCCTTGGTATGGAGGTGGCGGCGGATGATTTGTACAAACTGATAGGCCAGCACTGTAATAAAGAGATGCCCATCACTGCGTTCTTCTTTGTGGTGAAAAACTGGACGCAGCCCCAATTCTGATTTGAGGGAACGGAATACGGACTCCAAATCGGTCAGAGTAATATAGGTGCGCCAAAGCTGCTCATTGTCCCATCCTGTTTCATTGGTACGGAGGCAATAAACGCCGGGATGGGTCAGCAAAGAACCATCCATGGGCTTTCGTTCCCACCGTATGGCAGTGGCGTTTTTGCCATTGTCGTCCGGGATTATGTCGATCTGGTAATGTTGCCCGATGCCATGACACTTTTCTTTCAATCGTCCAATTCTTTCCCAAAGTTTATCAATGGCTTTGGTCGTTCTTGGACGGGCCAGACCGTCGTGAAGTTTCTGAAGTTCTGCTTCGAAACGCTTGGCGAAGCGTTGCGTGATGCCATCCTCCTTCATGGCGCGACGTTCGGAATGACAATACAGACGGATCTCCTGACCGTCCGGTGAAGGAACCTTTTGGATATGGACACGTTGCTTGGTTGCCGTCTCAATGCAGGTTGCATGCTCCATATCGAACTGGCGACGCTGCTCACGACTGACGACCAGATAACGGTATTTCTTGTCGCGTAACCAGGATAAATTGGCTTCAGTGGCAATGCCACGATCCATGACCACCAATGCCCCTTCTGGAGTATCAAGACCTTGGAGCATTTCCTCCAATGTTTTGGACTCGGCAACATTCCCAGAAAAAACTCCTGAGCGAATCACAAAGCCGCTACCATCCAGCACCAATCCCAATGTCAGCAAGGGACAATCGCTGCGCTTTTCTTTGGAATGGCCACGTTGCGCCTTGATGTTTCCAGATAACTCACCTTCAAAGTAGGTGTTGGTCAAATCATACAAGGTCACTGTACAGGCAAATCCGAACAGATCCTTGACGCGACCAAATAATTGTTTTTCAATCTCTTCCCGATTCTTTACCAGTAGATCGGAGACCCGATACAACTGCATGGCACTCATGGTCTCGTAGTCTGCATCCAGCAATTCTCCCAGCCCACTTTGATCACGCAACCATCGATGGGTGGCTTGCTCGGAACCCGGTGCCGCCATGCGTCCGATCACCAATCCCATAGCTGCTCTCTGTTGCGGACCCGTAAAGTCCAACTTTTCCAACAATTCTAAAAACCTCATCTGCTCCATGGCCCAGAGACCTAGGTGTTCCACGCCTACGGAACGTGGACGTGTCAACTCCAGGGTGGAAATATCCACCGATTGAATATCTTCCTGTGAACCAGCACCCGACTCGGATGAAGGCGTGGGTGCTGCCTGGCGCATCAAAAGTCGCGCCACAATCCGCTGCGCTTCACGTTCAACCAAATCAGAATAGTCTTCTGGAAGCAATGATTTCTGACCGATCATTACCTCTTCAATGCGGGAACAAAGTAAAGGCCATTGTTCCTGGTCAATGACAAAATGACGACCAAGATTTAACAGGGTTTCCTGTCTGACCTGTGACCCAACGCGCCTGGATTGAACCAAACGATGGGTATGGTAGGACTCGCCAGTTGATGAACTGCGAGTATGTGTTCGTCGAATATACATGTTTGTAGAATACGGCAAATGCAGGGGTATGTCAAGGCATGTGTGATTTTTATGGCACTACATTTAAAATTCAAAAAACTGATTTACAAAAATCAAACAAAATCAATTAGTTGATAAAATTAAATTATTAAAATCATCGGAAATGTGTTAAATGTGGGTTGGGATGGTCATCACCCGCCCTGAAGTGTGGTGCCCGGGACCGATGGATCGGATGGCTGCCTGTCCTGCAATGGCAACGCCTTAATTTCATTGCTAATAATAACAGATTCCTGATTCTTCCCGACTTCCACATGCCCAATTTGGCCTCCCGGGTATTGGGCCTTTCACTGCAACGTCTCAGTGATGATTGGCACCAGATCCACGGCCATTCCCTGCTCCTGGTAGAAACTTTTGTCGATCCATCTCGTTTCAAAGGTACCTGCTACCGGGCTGCCGGATGGCAGGAACTTGGTCAAACCAAGGGATTCGCCAAAAACGCCACCAAGTACTGGTACCACGGGCAACCCAAAATCGTCTTCATCAAACCTATCCGGTCTCAGGCTCGTCAATGGCTCTCGGACTTGGTGCCGGATCCATCATGGAGGTGTCCCGTGGAGCCGTCCAATTCCAGACCACCGACAAGGGCCATGGACGTCAGGAAACTCGCTCCATTTGGACTTCCACTCGTTTTGTCGAATACGTCCCTCTGCCGCACATCCAGCAGTTCTTCACAATTCGGAGAGATGTCCTGAATCTCAAGACAGGCAAATCCACCACCGAATTCGCTTACGGCTGCACCAGTCTGCCGCCTGAAAGAGGCTCTCCAGAGTATCTCCTCTCCTGCAACAGGGGGCACTGGTCCATTGAGAACAGCTCTCACCACGTTCGTGATGTCACCTTCGACGAGGACCGCTCCCAGATCCGTGCAGGTCATGGTCCTCAAATGATGGCAAGCCTACGGAATCTCACCATCGGATTGCTCAGATTGGCAGGTTGGCAGGAGATCGCCTCCGCCACCAGGGAATTCGCCGCCAAACCATGGTATGCCTTGCGCTTCCTGGGCTTATGACTCATGCACCGACCGACTTTGACGAGTCCCTGGACATCACCCTATCCGGTGAAGGCCCCGATCCAAGCGACCTTGCTGACACCCAAGCCGACATCTGCGGTCTCATCTGGTAAGTCATCATTTGGCGATCTGTTCATCCTCAATCACTGTCCTAGAATACAGGCTTGCGCAGGAGTATATCATGTGATATGCTGACTATATTAAATTCACACGATCACCTGAAAGAGAACGCCAGTGCAGCCCATTCCACAAGACGATTATGCCGAACGGATCAAGCGCCTGCGCATTCGCATGGGCTTGACTCAGGCGGCGTTGGCAAAGGAACTGGGCGTTTCTTTTCCCACCATCAATCGATGGGAAAACGGCAAGACCAAACCATCCAAGCTCTCCTGGATGCAGTTGCTGGAACTTGCGGGTGAAAATGACGCATCTTCAGGTTCAGGCAGGATTGTCGAACCAGAAACACCCGTGTACATGGATGATCACCCAGGCATGGATTTCACGGCCAACCCGGCGGTGGTACGCACTCTGGCGGAAGGGGAAAGGCTTTCGTTTGGGCATCTTGCCAATCCTGCGTTCGCCACCGAAATTTCCAGCATCGATCCACTGCCGCACCAACGCATCGCCGTCTATGATCACATGTTGCGGCAAACACGCCTGAGGTTTCTGCTGGCTGATGATGCTGGTGCGGGCAAGACCATCATGACCGGTCTGTATATCCGGGAGATGCTCTCCCGCCGCATGATCAAGCGCATTCTGATTGTTCCTCCCGCAGGACTGGTGGGCAACTGGCAGAGAGAACTCCAGGTGCTCTTCAATATGGAATTCAAGGTGATCAGTGGCAGTGACACCAAATCCGGCAATCCATTTGCGGGATCGGATGGGGAGCGATGTATCATCAGTGTGGACACCCTGGCAGGTTCTCGCGTTTTCACTGTATTGCAACAGCCTGAGGTCGAGCCTTACGACTTGGTGGTTTTCGACGAGGCACATAAACTCTCCAGTGACCGGGGCAGTGATTTCCGTGTCAGAAAAACAGATCGGTATCGCTTGGCCGAGGCCATGGCTGGAGTTCACACCGGGGATGAGTCATGGCAGCTTGCATGGCACGCCCATCACCTGTTGCTGTTGACGGCCACTCCCCATATGGGCAAGGAATATCCTTATTATGCCATCTGGCGGTTGCTGGATTCCGCAGTTCTCTCCACCATGGAGGCGTTTGATCAATTTCCCGCCGAATTGAGAAAAGACCATTTTATTCGACGCACCAAGGAAGAGATGGTCCGCCTGGATGGCACGCCCCTTTATCCCAAACGAATTTCCGACACTCTGGCCTATGAACTCTCCCAGGGAGAGATTGGCGAACAAACGCTCTACGAAGCGACTACAGAATATTTGCGTTATGTTTACAACAAGGCCAAGCTGCTCAATCAGTCCGCCGCCCGTTTAGCCATGAGCGTTTTTCAGAGGCGGTTGGCCAGTTCCACCTATGCGCTGTTGCGATCGTTTGAACGACGCATCGAAAAACTGGAGCAGATTATTGAGGATGTACAGCTCGGAAAAATCACTGTCGAACAGTTGCTCACCCTGCAACGTCGTATTCGTGAAGAGGACGACATCCTGGATGCCAAAACGGCGGACGATGAAAGCGGTGCAGAGGGGCAAGAGGAGAACGAAATCGCCGAAGAGAGGCTGTTGAAGGGTGTTATCGCCACATCCCTGGCGGAACTGCTGGCGGAAAAGGAGCAGGTCATCGGCCTGCGCGACTTGGCGCGACGGGTTCACGACGGTGGATTTGAGTCCAAATTCGAAAAATTGCGGGAGATTATTGCCGATCGCAAGTTTACGGGCGAGAAGATCATCATATTCACTGAGCATCGGGATACCCTGATTTTTCTGGCGCGCCGCCTGGAAGGGATGGGATATACCGGTCAACTCGCCCAGATTCACGGCGGCATGCATTATACGGAACGGCAGACGCATGTGGATCGCTTTCGTTTACCCACGGTGGAAGGTGGTGCCAGATTCATGCTTTGCACCGATGCCGCCGCCGAGGGGATCAATCTGCAATTCTGCTGGATCATGATCAACTACGACATTCCCTGGAATCCAGCCCGACTGGAGCAGCGTATGGGGCGCATCCACCGTTATGGACAGAAGCATGACCCGGTGATCATTCTCAATCTGGTGGCACCGGGTACCAGGGAAGGCCGGGTGTTGAAGACCTTGCTGGACAAGCTGGAAAAAATCCGCAAGCAACTGCGTTCTGACAAGGTGTTTGACAGCATTGGCCGCATTTTTTCGGACGTCTCCATCAAGCGGTACATGGAGATGGTTTTGGATGAAAACGCCGATGTGGAGAGTGTGGCCAGGGAACTGGACGGACGCCTCAGCAAGGAGCAGATGCTGGCGTTGTCCGAGCGGGAACGGCGCATCTATGGTGATGGGGATGTAGTCCGGGATCTTCCCCGTCTGCGGGAGACCATGGAAAAAGAGACTTATTTCCGGCTGCTGCCGGGCTATGTGCGTCAATTCATCGAGAAGGCCGCGCCATTGGTTTCCATCAACCTGGAAGGGAATTTGGATGATCATTTCTCCATGGCCCCGGCCAGCAACGGTATGATGGACCAGTTGTTTCCTGTTCTGGAACATTACTCTCCAAGCCAGACAAAACGCATGACCTTGCATCGTCCCACAGACCGGGACGCATCCATATGGATGCATCCCGGTGAGGCGGTTTTCGAGGCATTTCGTGAACTGGTCCGGGAACGCCTGGATCGGGATGCTCTGCGCGGATCGGTCTTTGTGGATCCCACAGCCCAGCGGCCTTATCTGTTTCATTTGGCCCGGTTGACCATTGTCCGCCAAGCCGATCCAGAGATGACGGAACTGGGGCAGGAAGAGGTACTGCAATATTGTCTGGTGGGTGTTCGTCAGGAAGAGGGTCTGGAGATCGCCTTGTGCCCGGTGGAACATCTGCTGATGTTGCGAGATGGGCGCGGACTGCCCGCCGAGGGTCAACGGCTGGCCATGCATGGCGAGACCAAAAAGGAGCAAGCCGAGGCGTTCCTTGTGGAACGGGTGGCTCGTACCATGGCGGTGGAGATGCGCGCCAGAATGCTGGATGCGCTTGCCCAGCGGGAGGAAGGGATCCAACGGGGCTTTGACCACCGGGAAGCGGAGTTGGCCACGGCCCGCATGAAAATCTCCCGCAAGGCCCGCGAGGGCAACAAGGGGGCGATTCTGGAACTGGCGAAAATCAAAAATCACCAACGTGAGATTACCCTGCGCCGTGAGAAGGCACTCACCATGTTGCGCCGGGAGCCGGAATTGATCGTCCCTGGCAGGGTGGACTTTATCGCTCACGCTCTGGTGGTACCGTCACGGGAGGAGGCGGACCAGGAAGCATTCGACGCCAACACGGAAAAAGTCGCCATGGAGATGGTTCGTGTTCATGAAGAGGCATTGGGTGCAATCGTGCGGTTTGTCCACACCCCGGCATTGGCCATGACCGCCGGTCTGCCGGACCATCCGGGGTTTGATATTCTTGCCACTTTCCTCGATGGAAAACGCCGGTGCATTGAGGTCAAGGGGCGGGCTGGCATTGGAGATGTCGAGGTGACGGAAAACGAATGGGCGCGTGCTTGCAATTTAAGGTATGATTATTGGCTGTATGTGGTGTACCATTGTGCAACACCACGTCCACAACTGGTGCGGGTCCAGGATCCGTTTGGCAGACTGCTAGTCAAGGCCAAGGGGAGCGTGATGATTGGCTCCCAACAAATTTTACAAGTTTCGGAGGCGCAACCATGAACCAAGCCATTCTTGACTCCATTTGCCGGACAACGGCTGATTATCGAGCGGATGAGGGGCTTCAGCCTACGCATGACAGGGTTATACGATGGGTTAGCCAATTCGACGAAGAGGTTCGAGAGGATTTATTGATTGAAGTTGACCATGTCCTGAAACATACCTATATCAGCAAAGAAAAAATGAACAATTTTTTAAAAAATTTGTCTTTCAATCAAGAGTTAACTGAAAATAACCCATCAAATTTTTGGACCAGAACGGGTCTTCTTGCTATCCAGAAACTTGGAAACAGTCAGAAGGAAATGTATGAAATTTTTCTTAATATCCTGAAAGAAAAATTTAACATTGCACCACCAACTAATCATACAAATATTGTAAATTTCGTTTACATGGATGATGGCATATTTAGCGGAGGACATATTCGGGGTGAAATAGGAGAGTGGATTAAATCTGTAGCCCCCATTGATGCAGATGTTCATATCATTGTCTTTGCAAGTCATACTGGAGGGCAGTATTTTGCAGAAACAAAATTAAATGAGGCAATTAGGAGTTCCGGCAAGACAATACGTCTGCATTGGTGGTATGCTGTTGAAATTGAGGATAGAAAATATCATATCAACAATTCTGATGTACTGCGACCAAAATCCATTCCTCAAACACAACAAATTGTAAAATTTTTCAACACATTCCAAGAAGAATATCGATCTCCTAAGTTGAGATCAGATGATTCTGTTGGCAGTCAGAAATTCTTTCGGTCATCTGCTGGTCGAAATTTATTGGAGCAGCAATTTTTGATGGTTGGTGCAAACATCCTTGAAAGTTGTCAAAATTTGACAGGTAAAAAACGTCCGTTAGGATATGCTGTATTGGAAACTCCTGGGTTTGGTTCCATGACTGTAACTTACCGTAACTGTCCGAACAACTGCCCCTTGGCTTTATGGGTTGGCTACCCATGGATTCCACTATTTCCCAGGAAAACAAATCAACCAAGTTTTTAATCCTGTTGGAAAAATAAATATACAGGATCTGTTTGGGCGGCTCTAGCAGTTATACATTTTGGCCAGTTCAATAAAAGTGGAACCATGAAATGTCGAAAACCATTGAGACCCGCCATTATCGTCGTTCTGAAGCCGCAGTCTTTCTAAAGACGCAGGAGCGTTTTGGTGGGCTGTCGAACATGGCTGGAGGATTTCCCCTGAATATTGGCGGGGTCCGTGTTCTTTCTTCCGAGGCTCTTTATCAAGCCTGCCGTTACCCCCACATGCCTGATGTACAGAAGATCATTCTCGATCAATCCAGTCCAATGACTGCAAAGATGAAAACCAAACGCTTTCGCCTTCAATCCAGACCAGATTGGGAGCAGGTTCGGGTCAGAATCATGCGTTGGTGCCTTCGGGTCAAGCTTGCACAGCACCGCCCAAGTTTTACGGAATTGCTTTTTTCGACCGGTGAATTACCCATCGTGGAAGAATCACGCAAGGACTCATTCTGGGGGGCGAAGCCGGTTGAAGGAGACAGTTTGGAAGGGATGAATGTCCTTGGACGCTTGCTCATGGAATTGCGGGAGATTGCACGCAAAGAGCTTCCAGAAAATTTACGTACCGTTGAACCACCCAATATTTCCAATTTTTTGCTTCTGGGACAGCCTATTGGACGGATCGGAAAAGAAATGCCAATGGTGATATCATCTGCCAATCGACTGCCACTGTTTGATGATGCAGAGGAACAAGTCGTTTCTTTTCCTCCTCCATCAATCACACATTCATCAACCATCGGCATCCATCCATGACCGACTCCCCCCGCCTCATCGAACACGCCTTCCCACTGAAGCAGACCTCTCTGGACTCGGTGCATGAGAAGAACGTGCGCCATGGGCATATCTCCACCTTGCACATCTGGCCAGCGCGGCGGCCTTTGGCGGCGTGTCGGGCGGCTTTGCTCGCCACGCTACTGCCGGATCCCGGCACCCTAGAGGGGCGGCTGGAGTTGTGCGAAAAGATCGGTGGAAGGGTGGTGGAGAAGATCGAACGCAAAAAAATGCCAGGTGGACGGATTGTGGAGCGGGTCCGTGAGGAGACCGTCGGTGGAGTGCTGCACTGGCATCGGGAGCGGGAGAATGCCGAAACTCTGGAGTGGTTGTGTCAGGAAATCAGGAGAGCCTATGGTGGCCGCGCCCCCCGCGTGTTGGATCCTTTCTCCGGGGGCGGGGCGATTCCCCTGGAGGCCATGCGGCTGGGATGCGAGGTGACAGCGGCGGACATCAACCCGGTGGCCTGGTTCATCCTGAAATGCACCCTGGAATATCCCCAAAGGCTGGCCGGACAGACTCTGCCTCTGCCGGAGTTCATCTTGCGGGATGAGTCGTTCATGCGCGACTTCCTGAGGGCCAATGGGATGGAAGGCCACAAAGTGACCATGATCCTGGAACGCCTGGGCCACCAACGCAAAGCACCCAAGACGTTTGATGATTTCTGGACAGATGAAGGCACTACAGCCAACACGGTAGAGACAGCCCCCACCGCGAAGAAAATCAAATCCAGAAGCGCGCAAGCGGCAAAGAGTGCTGCTGCCGAATGCTCTTTGGCAACCATTCCCGAAGCGAATCTGGCTTGGCATGTGCGGGCCTGGGGCCGATGGGTGCTGGCCGAGGCGCGCCAGGAATTGTCTTCATTCTACCCCACCTATGCCGATTTCGAGCCTTTAAATCTGGTCACGCCCAAGCCCTATGAAAAACAGGAGATGCGTCTAATTCCCTTGTGTCAGGACGCTACGCCAGACATCGATACCTTGAACGCCGAGTTCAGCCCGGAATATTTGAAGGACAAGAACAATCCCCGTTGGATCACAAAACCCACGGTGGCTTATCTGTGGGCGCGAACCGTGCCGTGCAAGAATTGTCGTGCCCTGGTGCCTTTGTTGAAAACCCGGTGGCTGTGCAAAAAAGAGAATAAACGCATCCTCCTGACCATGGAACCCAACCAGGACAAAAGCGGCGTGGTCTTTGGAGTGCAGATAGCTCTTCCGGCAAAAGGCGGCAATACGGCCCAACGCCGGGAATATGATAAACGCCTGGGTGCGGGCACCATGTCCAAGGCCGGGGTGAAGTGTCCCTGTTGCGTGGATACGATCATGACCATGGCTGATATTCGTCTGGAGGGTGTATCAGGCAACCTGGGCAGCATCAATACGGCTGTGGTTGTGGATGGTCAGCACGGGAAAGAGTATCGGTTGCCAACTGAGTTGGAAATCGAGATGGAGCAACGCGCCAAGGCGGTTGCCAATGAACTGTTTCCAACCATCCCCTTTGGCAGACCAACCGAAGCCGTGCCCAAAGGGGGGTCTGGAGCCAGCCGTGCTTTTTCGGTGGATCGCTATGGTTTTGACCAATGGGGCAAGCTGTTCAATCATCGGCAATTGCTTTCCATGGGGGTGCTGACCCGGATTTTGCGTCGCCTCTGGTCGGAGCCTCTCGTATCCGACCCCACATGGCGGGAAGGAGTCGCGGCCTATCTGGCATTGCTCATCGACAAGGTTGCGGACTACAATTCCACCATCTGCACATGGCATAATTCCGGGGAAAAAATGAGAAACACATTTCCCCGTTTTGCCATTCCCATGACTTGGGATTATGCCGAGTCTGCCACCATCAACGATGTCGGCGGTTCACTCTCCGCGCATGCGGACTGGGTGGCCCGGTTTGTCGAACATGTTTTGCTGATTCGCAATCCCATTCCCCCTGCTGTTTTGTGCGGTTCTGCCATCGGGACCGCCATGGAGGGGCTGGACGCCATCATCACGGATCCGCCTTATTACGACGCCATCCCGTATTCTGACGCGATGGATTTTTTCTATGTGTGGCTGCGACGTGGTCTCTCCGGTCTCTCCCCGGAGTTTGACTTGGCGTTCACCAACCCCTTGGCTCCCAAATGGGACAAGGAGAGCAGTGATGGTGAACTGATCGATGACGCCAGCCGACATGGCAATGATGGAAAAGCCTCCAAACAGGCCTATGAAGAGGGGATGGCGCGTGCCTTCCAGGCTTGTCACAGAGCGTTGAACCCGGCGGGCAGACTCGTGGTCGTCTTTGCTCACAAACACCCGGACGCCTGGGAAACCCTGGTTTTTGCCATTATTCAGGCTGGTTTCATTGTCGATGGCAGTTGGCCCATTCAAACCGAAATGGGCAACCGGATGCGGGCCATGTCTTCCGCCGCCCTGGCCTCCTCGGTATGGCTGGTTTGCAAAAAGCGTCCTCTCACCGCCAAGGCCGGTTGGGACAACCAAGTTATGAAATCCATGCGGGAGAACATCTCCCTGCGACTCCGGGAGTTCTGGGATGCGGGCATCCGGGGACCGGACTTTGTCTGGGCCGCCACCGGCCCGGCCCTGGAGGTCTACAGCCGTCATCCCATTGTCAAAAAGGCCAACGACCCCGGCCAGATCATGGCCGTGGGGGAGTTTCTCACCCACGTTCGGCGTATGGTGGTGGACTTCGTGGTGGGCCGGGTGCTGACCAGAGACCAGGAAGGCAGTGGTCTTGCCACGGAACGCATGGATGCCCTCACAGCCTACTATCTGCTCCATCGGCACGATTTCGGCATGGATGAAACGCCCGTTGGCGCGTGTATTCTCTACGCCACGGCCTGCGGTCTTTCTGACCGGGATCTGGAAGCTAACTGGCAGATCCTGATACGCGCCAAGGGCAAGGCTGATCTCGATGGCAATGGCCTGGAAGAGGATGACCCAGTCGATGGCGATTTGGAAGAAAATGAGGAAAAACCGGAATCCGGCAATCTGGTCAAGCTGCGCCCCTGGTCATTGCGAAAACACCGCTCCATGGGTTACGAAGCCCCCGGCGGTCAGCCCGTTCCCCTGATTGACCGCATCCATCGCCTGATGCACCTGTGGCAGGAGGGTGATGTCAACAAACTGGATCAATACCTGGATGAACACGGTCTGCGTCGCCAGGAACTCTTCCGCCGCCTGCTCCAATCCCTCATCGAACTCGCTCCCCAAGGCAGCGAAGAACGATCCCTCCTGGAGCGCATCAGCAATCATATCGGCTCCCTGGGGGCGGTGGACGACCGGCAAAAAACGCTTTCTTTGGATCACCCGGAATAAGGAATCACGCACATGGCCGCCTATCTTCCCTGGACCCCCTGGCATAAAGTATTGACACTCCGGGATGATCTGCGCTCCGGCGAGTTGCCCATGCACATGTTCGCCGCCGACCTCTACGAGGTACTGATCCAAAGCGGCAAGCGGCCCATCTATGAGGATCCGGCGCAATTTTTTGCACTGACTTTTCCCACCTTCAATTTGCGTCAGTTGGTGCGGGACGTGGTGCTGCGGGTGGCGGGCCGCAACAGCAAAGCGGTGCGACAACTGGAATTGACCTACGGGGGTGGCAAAACCCACACCCTCATCACGTTGCGTCATCTGGTGGCCGATCCTGCCAACCTTCCCAATTTGCCCGCCGTGGCGGAATTCCGGGAGGCCATCGGCGAACCCCCACCCAAAAGCCGGGTGGCGGGCTTGTGCTTCGACAAGTTGGACGTGGAAAAAGGCATGGCCGTGTCGGACCCCAAGGGACAATCCAGAGTGCTGAAACATCCCTGGAGTGTGCTGGCCTGGCAACTCGCTGGCGAAGATGGCCTGAAACTCTTGCACGCCGAATCGTTGTCCGAGGAACGGGAGAGTGCGCCAGCGGAAAATCTGCTCACCGAACTGCTGGAGATGCCCACCAGAGAGGGACTTGGGGTGTTGATCCTCATGGACGAAGTACTGATGTTCGTCCGGGAGAAAGTGGCTGCGGACCCCCGTTGGCGGGACCGCATGATCAATTTTTTTCAGTACCTTACCCAGGCGGTCACCAAGGTGGACCGTTGTTGTCTTGTTGTCTCGCTGCTGGCCAGTGACCCAAACAAGAGCGATGCCTTGGGGCGTCAGTTGCAGGGAGAATTATACGATATTTTCCAACGCCAGCGGGAAGAGGCGGTGGAACCTGTAGTCAAAGAGGATGTGGCCGAGGTGCTGCGGCGTCGCTTTTTCACGCCTCAATCCTTGCAAAACCGGGAGGCCTTTCGTCCTCACGTTCAGGCGGCCATGAAGGGAATCTTTACCCTGGATGACCAGACCAGACGCCAGGGAGCCGATGCCGAGGAGCGGTTTTTAAGGAGCTATCCCTTTCATCCCAACCTGACTGATATTTTTTATACGAAATGGACCAATCTGGATCGTTTTCAAAAAACCCGTGGCGTGTTGCGCACCTTTGCCCTGGCACTGCGTGAAGCGGAGCAGTGGGACCAGGATCCATTGATCGGTCCTGGTGTCTTTCTCACCGCCCCAGCCAAAGAAGGACTCTCGGAGGCCTTGCGGGAACTGGTGACCGTGGCCGACACGGAAGAACACGAAGGGCACCAGCAACGATGGACTGGCGTCATCGAAGGCGAGATGGGACAGGCCAGGGAGATCCAGAAGGATTCGGTGGGACTCTCCTTCCGGGAGATCGAGAAGGCGGTTGTGACGGTATTTCTGCACTCCCAGCCCATCGGCATGCAGGCCCAGGCGCGGGATCTTCTGCTTTTGCTGGGTGCCACTCGATCCGACACCATCGAACTGACCAAGGGACTCGTGCGGTGGGCGCAGGTCAGCTTCTGGCTGGATGATCAATATTCCGGCACCACCCAAGGCAAACTGCCAGGAACATGGCGGTTGGGGAACCGGCCCAACCTGACGCAAATGCATGCCGTGGCCGCCAATCGAATCAACGATCCCCTGGTTCGGGCACGACTGCTGGACGAAATTTCCAGGGTCAAGGCTTTGACTTACGGTGCGTCGGCCTCTGGCGTGAAGGTTCACATGTTGCCTGCCAAACCAAGAGACATCGAGGATGACGGATTTTTTCATTACGCCGTTTTGGGGTTGGACGCTGCCTCGGATTCCGGCAAGCCCAGTTCCGAAGCCATCCGGTTTCTGGATGAAACAACCGGACCGGAAAAACCCCGTGTCTTCCGCAACGCCTTGTTGATGCTGGCCCCTTCCCGCGACGGTGTCGAGGTTGCCACGGCCCGTGTGCGCGACTATCTGGCGTGGGAGCAGGTTCGTTCCGATCTCAAGGAGCAGGATGGCACCCTGGATGTGGCCCGCTTGCAGACCCTCGCCATCCATTTGGATACCTCCAGAGGGCGCATTCCCGACGCCATCCGCCAGGCATGGTGTACCGTGATCACCGTCTCCGAACAAAAAACGGTTCATGCCTTTAAAATCAACGTAAGCGACGAACACCATTTCAACATCATCAAGAACGATCCTCGCTCCCGCATCCAGGAGTCCGCCATTACCGCCGAAGCCTTGCTGCCAGACGGTCCCTATAATCTCTGGCGCAACAGAGAAACCAGCCGTCGGGTGAAAGACTTGGCTGGTGCCTTCGCCCAATTGCCTCATCTGCCCAAAATGCTCAAATCCCAGGCCATTCTGGACACCCTGGTGGACGGGTGCGCCCAGGGGGCGTTCGTGCTGCGCCTGCCACGCCCCGACCAATCCTTCAGAACCTGGTGGCGATCCCGCCCAGATGAGGCCTCCCAGACCGATCTGGCCCTTGAATTGGTCTTGCCGGAAGCGGCCAGATTGGCGGATGTTCTCCCGGGTCTCCTGCTCCCCGGCACTCTGCCCGGCCTTTGGCAAAACGAAGAGGTCACCATTCAGGAGATCATTGCCTATTTCAATGGCAACAACGTGGTGCAGGTCCAACAGAACGGCTACCAGGAATCCGTATCGATCCCCCAGGCGGACCAGGAGGTGGTTTTTGCAGCCGTCCGTATGGCCGTGGAACAGGGAAGATTGTGGCTGATCAACGGACCATGCAGCATTTTGGCCGATTCAATTCCGACGGGCATGCTCGGCAACAAGGCAATCTTGCGATCTCCACCCGCACCCATCTCGGCGGTGGAAATTCTGCCCGAAAATCTGCCGGACGCCTGGGAGAACGGCGAGACAAGAGCCATGTCTATCGCCAGCACTCTCTCCATGAGAGGAACCTATAACCTGCCATGGAAAACGATCAAGGATGTAATCACCTCGGCCTTGAACGCCCGCTTTCTGGAGTTGGACGAGACATCCGGGATTTGGCCATGTGATTACATCGCCGCCAATCTGGTCAAACTGAGGGTGCCAACGGGTAAAAAGATCGGGGGGCCAGAACCTATGCCCCGCAAAATGGATTCCAAGAGTCTCGTTGCCAAAGCCGATCTGGAACCTGCGGAAATCCAGGATCTGGCGGACCTTCTTCCCCAACTCCTGTCCATCAAGGCCAAGGTCAACATTCCTATGCGTTTTGGCATGGAAATCGAACTGGGCGATGACAAGAAAGGACCACCGGACGAGATGGTCAAGGATGTCAACAAACTTTTGGAGAGTTTGAAAAAAGGGTTCTGGTTGGCATGATTGTGTCGGCACACAAGTATGAGAATGCCTATGGCCTACGTTATCCGACCATACCAACTGGAGTGGTTTCCTGTTTGCATTCTGTAATCTACTAAAAAAATTCGTCAATAGGTGTGATAGAATCCAATGAACCCAGGTGAGTTATCCAATACACAGAGGGGATCCCGTCAACGGGATGCCATCCGGCTTTTGTTTGTTTTGAAAGCCGGATGCGAGCCTTTGCTGCATGAAGATGAAAGTGGCGCAAGCCATATTTTCCGGGGTGAGGCACGTCTCCACGCTATGGATTTCTGGGTCCGCTACCCAGATTACTTGGCAGATGAACTTTTGGATTTATACGAACAAAAACATGATGCATCGTTGATCGAACAGGTCCGCCGCATCTTCACCGAAGATGAACCCGATCTGCGCCGGATACCTATGATGCGTTGGCGATGGGGAGCCTTCGACCGCATTGATACTGCAATTGCCCACCTTGCTGTAAGCAAGTTGATCAAATTGCGCAAGCGTCAGTCTGGAAAGAAGACCATCGAAAACGAATTTTTGCTATTCCCGGACGCCATTTCTCTTGTGGATCGTATTCCCAAAGAGTTCCCGGTCTTGTCCTGGTATGATCGACGCACCCGGCTTGTGGCATGGTTGGCCGGAGATCAAGGTGGCAACGATTTGAAGCAACAGCAACATAAACGTATAGAATATCACGCCACTCCCATGGGACAGTCCATCCCTCCCATCAAGGACCAGGTTTGGGCCAGATTCCGCAAACTAACGGAGGCTGCGGCATGAAGAGTCACGCGAGTAGCAATTATTCTGATGCATCATCCACTTGGCGGGCCAGTATCGCTAAACGGGCAAACGTATCGGTGGATGAGGTAAGTGCCCTTTTTGCGCGAACTGGAATCCGTCCGTCCCCGGTTCCCGCCACCCCATCACGCCTTAACATCAGCCGGATTGAATTCATCGGAGAAAAGGTCGCAACCAAGTCGCCAGCCAGGGATGGGAAATTTCATTTTGTTTGGGAGGCATTGACTCCTGGAGAATGGGTGATGATGACCGACGGGAATTTAAAAGGGAAAAGCTCCGTCATTGAAATCGTCAAATGGTTGCTGCGAGGAGAACCTCCATCATCCCTTCAGGATGACGTTCAGAGTTGGTTGAGGCAAGCTTCCATGGACTTTTGCTTGGACGAAAAACTCTTCAGAGTGGAATTTGCTGGCACCAACGATCATTTTGAAGGAAAATTGATCCAAAACAATCGAGCAACTCCCCTGGTGTTGACGGAGTTCTTCTCACCATCCGCATTTCAAGAAACCATGTCATCCTTCTTCATGAAGGAATTAGATCTTGATATTATTCAGGCTTTCAGGGAAAACTCAGAGAAACCCTCCACTCATGACTGGACATCTCTATCTGGTGTGTTTTTTATAGGAACCGACTACAAGGCATTGCTTGGCGATGTTGTCATGGATGGTTTGCAGAGCAGGTTATTGGGTATGTACTTGGGGCTTCCCTGGATTTCAACGCTTTCCATAGCTCAGGCACATCTGAAACTGGCTGATCGAGAACAAAACAAACGTGAGAACCAAACGGTCGAAGAACGAAATCGAAGGGCAGGAAAACTGAATCAGATTAATAAAAGTCTGGAAGAGTATAGACTGAAACTTCTGAATACCCCTTCAGACGAGAACACCAGGAAACAGCACCGGGCTGCCACCGAAAAATTGACACGGATATCACATACAATCAGGGAGTTGGATGCCAAACACACAGTTCTTGCACGAGTTCGGAATGAGGCATGCGAAGCTTTCAATGACGACCGTCGGGAGCAGTTGCTTTTACAAGAAGGAAAGGCGGCTCAGACAATATTTCGCGCATTGAATCCTGAAGTCTGTCCCCGATGCGATGGCGATATTGGAGAAGAACGCCGCAAACGGGAGCAAGAAACTCATGAATGTTCGGTTTGTGGCGAGCAAACAACCGATGATAATGAGAATTTTGAAGATCTTCGTCAGATGGTTAATGAACGAGTGAACGCATCTCAAAATGCCTATGAACAATCTCGCGCAGCAGTGGAAGGAGTAGAAATACGCCTTGGAGAACTTCGTGCAGAGGAGGACTCACTCAATCTTGAGTGTGATCGGCTTGGGCGTATTTTGAGTGGCGGATTCGACAATTATCATGATCTGCGCGCCGAAATCCGAATACTGGAAAAAGAACAGGAATCCCTGCAAGTCACTCTGGAAGGGCCTGATCAGCCAAAAAATCATGATTTTGCCATTCTGAAGGCAACAGTCGAGGAAACGGAAAAACAAGTCGCAAAATTAAAGAATGAACTGCTGAGTGAGGTAAGCCAAGAAATTGTCCGGTTGTCCCGTGAAATTGGGATGACCGCCATCACCAGTGCCACGCTCCGGGGCAATGCCACCCTGGCAGTCACTAAAGGTGGTCAGGAAACCACCTACTCCAAGCTGACCGGAGGTGAAAAACTACGCTTAAAAGTGGCGACCGTTCTGGCCATGTTAAGTGTTGCGGAAAAGAAAGGCGTTGGGCGCTATCCGGGTTTGCTTTTCATTGATTCTCCGACAAACAATGAAATGATCGATGATGATTTTGAAAATCTCCTTAAAGGACTTAGAGCAACTCTACAGGTACTACCTCACCTCCAAGTGTTTATGGCATCCACATCGTCGACGGTACTCCAGCAGTGGATTGAACCAACAAAACTCAAATATGCTCGTGGTGAAGAGTATCTGTGGTGACATTGGGCATGAACTCTGGACCAGTGAGCACATTGAAAACAACGCTCAGCACCTTTTTGGAAAACGGCAAAACCCCAACCCTTGCTGACTTGGGTGGGTTGGCTGCTCTTCAACAAGCTGAGAACGAACTTTCCTGTTCTCCCCTGTTATCTGAAATCATCCACCTGCTTTTTGATGCAGCATCTTCGGATGAGAATAATCGAGAATTACTCCTTGAACTCGCTATCCGTTTGGCATACCACATCCAGCCTTTGTATATGGAGGATGTGGTCAATGACATCCATGCCTGCCGGTTTCTTGTGAAAAAATGGGAAGGACGTTTTTTTCAGTTTCTTCTGGATCAAGCCGTTGATCAACTCCGCGACCCTTTGAGCCGATCATTTGCACTTGATGGGGCTTTCCGATATGTCAAAGACCAAATCCCGGAACGCCATGCACTGCTGGCCAAGTTGACTGCGGTAGACGAGGGGGATGATCCGTATTTTCTTCGTCACGCTGCCAAAATAATTGGGGTTGCATTTAGCTGGTGGCGGTCGGAAGGGTTGGTGGATCGCCTCAAGGCCATTGTCAATCTTGAAGAGGCAGGTGATGAAGCGTCCTTTGAATTGGGAATGGCTGCTTTGGTGGAAGGGCTGAATGCTTTTGAATGCGAGGCCGTCCGAAGTAAATTTCTGGAGGCTCAACAGTGGTTTGAATTGACCTTGGAAAAACGGGAGCATCGTCCAGACGCAACTTTGTTGTCGGCTGCCCTTCAGGCTTGGTCGGATTTTGCAGTTGGGGCGACTTCTGATGCACTGGAGAAAATTGCCCAAAAGATCACTCAAGAGGTTTTTGTCCTTCTGGCATGGCATGACGATGAGAATGCACCTTTCTGGCGTAGAGCCAGATTTTCAGAACAAGCAGCCTGGCATTTGTTGGCACTACGCTTGGCAAGTTTGGCATCCAGACTTGAGAGACATTCCTGGTTGGACGCACGTTCTGTCATTGAACAGGAGTTGGTTTTTATCATTACTGCCAACCGGACCATTTTGGGCAAGAAACAGGCTGGTGGTTTGGAATTACTCGGATTACCAAGAATCTCCTCTGGACTTCAAATTAAGCCAGGCCTGATCCAGCATCTCCAGGAATGGCTGGTTGAGAATCCGAAGCATCCAGATACCGATGCAATCGAATTTTTGTTGAAGCATACATTGATACCGCAACCATCAAATGATGATCATCAGCAAGAATACGCCCCTTTATACTGCTCTATCAAAACTCCAGAACAGGTAGCAAAGAATGATTTTATCGAGAATTTATTATCTAGCCTTATAAATCTTTCTTCTCCATCACTGGTTAATGAGGAACCAATATTAGAACAGTGCAGAGAAATATTGCAAGATGTTGATGATTTTAATAATCAAAAATATCAAAAAATATTTGGTGCTGTTTTATTGATAACGATTCGTTATCTGATCTCAACGATGAGTTTGACCAAGCAGCACGCCCCATTCCGTTCTTTTTTGTTTAAACCGATACAAGGGACACCACTACCGACGGAAGACAAACTGCAACAAGACTATTATAATTTCCTTGCCAGCTTTCTCAGTTCTGGTAGCGTCCAAATTGAGCAATCGAATATTGCCTCTGGTCGTGCCGATATTTTTTTGACAGTCGAGGAATATTGTTTTGTCGTTGAGGTGAAACGAGAACTATTGAACGCATCATTTGAGCACCTTAAGGACTCATACGCCAGTCAAACAACAGAATATCAAAACACCGGCATCCGTCTCGGCATTCTTCTTGTGCTGGATTTGACTGAAAAAAAATATGGAGTCGCGCATGTAACCGAGCAGGTGCAAGCCTACGCCATTCAGAGGGTAAATGAAAAATCAAAACGGGGAATTGTAATTATCAGAATTCCTGGAAACAAACTCCGTCCAAGTGAATTATCATCGTCTTCACGCAGTATTTACGATTAAAATTATAATGGCAAGATATGAATTATGCAAGAAGATCGACACGTCTACACCATCTTGAATCCTCACCGCATGTCCATCCCTCACACTGACCCGATCCCCCACGTTGCCGCTCCCATAGCACCACTTCGACCACCCCCTGTGCTGTAGCCACCCGCACCATGCCATTGATGATCGAAATTACCCGACCCTACACACATTGTTTTTCCGGCCAGCATCTCTCGCAACTCAAACAACGGACTTGACATTCGGTAAGGCATCTGACTTTCAAATGCGATTGCCATGCACGCCCCTGGTACACCATTCCAAAATCTGTCAGACTATTTTCCATGCAGGATTCCCCAAACAGGGTCGAGTCCCGCATACATGGACCCGGACATGAACATTCACTCGGGGAGTTCAGGAGAGGCCACTTTATGAAGTGGATCAATTGGATGACAGTAGAATGGCGGCGATCCCGTTTGAGCCTGTCTGGTGTTGTCAGCGCGTCGGATTCCTCAGTATGGGTCGAGTCCGACGTGCCGATCATCACACGAAATGGACCGGTGTATCCACTGAGTCCTGCACCCGCACCGCGCGCCCATCCCGCACGCTGACCCGATCTCCCACGTTGCCGCCCCCGTCGAGAATCACCTCGACTACCCCCTGGGCCGTGGCCACCCTGGTCACCCTATTGGTCATCGAGACGATCCTGCCAGCCACCGGCGTTCGTCCGGCCAGCATCTCGCGCAAATCAGACAACGGGCTGGACATGGCGCAGCAACTCCAGAGAGGTGGTCAGTTTGTTGCCCTGGGCCGAATGGCTCACCGAGGTGATCTTGCCGCGCCAAGACTGGCCCATCAGGGCATCATGCACCTCGACAAGCTGCCCCGGCATGAACCCTGGTCGGTGCAAGCATGTCAACGAAACCTCCTGGAGCGACTCCCCGGCGTCTATTTCCGCCCGGCCACGAGAACGCTTGGCCTCATCGGTGGAGAGCAACGGGTCAGAGATGTCCGCGCCCCGAAACGCACCATCGCCCCGTTGGCAGAAAATCTCGCCAGTACCCAGACTCTCCCCGGTGGTGCCGGTCAAATGGACCTGAACCGGATATTCATCCAACCCGGCCACAGTCGGCGAAGACAGATTCCAGGAACGCGCCATGGACCGATACGTCACCCTGGCAATGGCCACACCCGCGTTCGGGACAGAAACCGTGCGATTGTCCGACTCCAGGGTGAAATCGCCCAGGTCGTTGCCGAGCCAGGTCACCGCGTCGATGCCGATGGCGGGTTTTTCCAGAGTGGCGGTGGCCGTACCAGAAAACACCAGATCCTGCGTCACGGTGATCACCTGCCACCCACCCGGCAAAATCACTCCGGCGGAAACAAGCGGGTCAGCCAATGCGATATCATCACCGGCATGCACCAGCAGGTGGGCCGTGTCGCCAGCAAAAAAGGTGGTGCGCCCGTGATTCATGCCATCGGGCCGCGAGTCCACTTCGACGGAGAGGAATCCAGAACCGGATGGCAAATACCCTCGCACCAAAACCTTGTTGACCCTGGTGCGCAGGATGTGGGATTCCCGGCAGGAGAGGTTGTCGGACTCATCGGTCAGTACATGGTTCACGGGAGCCGTCGCCCAGGATGGCACCGCCACAGGAAAGCGATGCCGAACCCGCAGCGTCCCGTCCGGCAGGGACTCCACCAAGCCACCGGCGGCTGCGGCAATGGTGCGGACAACATCCATCGGCGAGGCATCATGAACGGCCAGTCGCCCGCCCGTGATCAGCCAGTTCACCAAGTCCCATTCAATGGTCTCCCCAACGGCCTCTTCTGCCGCGTCCCGTGCCCAGACGGGCGCGTCCCAAACCCTCTCCAATGGGGTAGCGCGCGGTGTGGTAAAACGCGCCGTGGGGCTGATCACCGACACCATGAGCCTGGGCATGCCCACACCATCCCTCTCGATAGTCTTGTTGTCGACGATCAGCTTGAAGACCTCGCCGCCCAGTTCCAGATCGATGGGGTCGGTGATCTGGATGCGCTGGAAGGATGCCGGGTTGGTCACCTCCAAGGTGCCGCTCCAGGCGTAATCCTGCTCGGCCTGGGAGAGCGTGGCGGAAATCACCGAACCAATCATACGAGTTGCCCCAAGTGAAAGGCCCGAACCGCAGAGCCGGAAAGTCGAATCGTCCGATCATCGGAGAGATTCCAGATCTGGGTGAAGGACGACGAAACCGGATCCCTGACCAGAAGCTCGTATCTCTCCGTACAATGGGACGCCACAGTCACAGTCGATGTCCATGTCTGCACCTGTTGGCCATCCATCTTGGCCATGAGGGTCCAGGAGGCATCCAACCGGCTGTCAACAGTGAAGGTGAGCGGCTGCTCAAGCCACGAGGCAATCGGACTGTTTCCGTACTGGTAATCCATGCACCGCTTTGCGTACAGGGTACCATATGCCGAATCCAGGGTGGATGCGTTGACTCTCGCCGGTCCATACGGGGATTCGAGAGCTGATGAAACCCGCGCGCCGCCCGCTTGCCCGCCTGTTGGCACGCCACCCACAGGGCCGGAGGCGATGAGCATGGCCTATGCCGACAAACGGACAGAGAGATTCTTGCCGGGCGTGTTTGCCCCGATCTGGGTGATGTCCAGCGTGAGCCAATCCTCGGCGGCCATGGCGAATGTGATGGGAGTCGGTGCCATTCTGAACGCCCCATCGGTGATTGAGCCGTTCAACGCGAAGACGCCATTTTTCTTGATGGTAAATTCGATACTGCTGCCTGTGCCAGCCGTCCCAACCCAGGCATCCATGGAGGCGAATGTGATGGGTTGTTGGGCGTACCAGCGCGCATTGCCTTCGATCACCGACAGGGTTCCAGTGGTGGCGACGATCACGCCCCGGTTGGCGCTTCTTTGGATGGCCGACGACGCGGCAACGCAGAATACCTTGACCGACCCCGCTGGCCAGTTCACGGCGGCCCCGTTGTTGGACGAGGAGAGCATGACATCCCGCGAGAGCGTCCCATTGGTGGCGTTGAACGTGCCTTCCCCAACCTCCCATTGGGTGCTTGACTCGACGCAGTATTGCAACCTGGCCCCGTTGGCAAAGGCTGTCGCAAACCCCTGAAACCCAACGGCGGCCCCGGCCAGGGTATAAACGCTTGCGCCATTGACGGTGGCGTTTTCTTTGACACGATCCGCGAAAGTCAACATTTCAGCCGCTCCACACCTGTGTGATTTGTTCTCCTTCTGGGGTGATGGTCGTCTGGCCACCGACAATGATCCCGGAGGAGATGATCGATCTGTCGGCCTTCTCCAAAACTGCCTGTGGCACCCCAAGCCCCTGATGCTGATTGGCTCCGACCGCGATAGGAGTCTGCATGACGCCCACACCCTGGCGTTGATCGATGCCAATGGTGACGGTTTGGGCAGGCGTTCCAGAGCCAAGGCGTGCCCTGACACTATTGAAACCCCCGAAGCGCACGGGTGGCACATAGACCTGGGAGGCGATGGCCATGGGCGTCAGACCTTGCGCACGGCGAACATTTTGAGCGCGGTGTTCGACTGCAAGGTGATGTAGTCCACGCCGCCTTTCTTGATGGTGTCCAGATTGGCGGCCACACCTGCCGGAATCGCCCAGATGTCGCATGCCGCCGACATCTCGCCATACGGCCCCGGCATGTTGGCGGTGCTGATCCAGGTGATCGGAAACATGGGAATTTGCGAGCCGCCCAGCTCATCGGGGATCTTCTGATCCACCGTGGCAAGTGCCGTGAACATGGCGCTGACGGAACCCATGGGTCCGGCCTGCCCGGTGAAGGAGGCGCTGGTGCCGGTGAGCGTGGTCTGGGAGCGGGTCATCATCCTGGGTGACCATGCGCCAAGGCCGGTTGACGCCAGATCGCCGAACGAGCAGAAATAATAGGGTGGCCATCCGGCGGTGACCGTATCCCAGGCCCCGGCGCGGGTTCGCTCGAAGCACCCGGACGGCCCCGCGTTGGTACTGCTGCCCCAAAGTCCGCTGTAGAGGCTCGCCAACAGCATGAACCGGGCAGTGGCGAAAATGTAGAGGATCCCCGCGACCGTCGTGGACACCCTTTGCTGGTAGCCGACGACATCGGAGTTGAAGGCCAGATTGGTGCCGACGTGGGTGGTCGCGTTCCAGGTCTCGTAGACCTTGGTGATGACGTACCCTGCGGTGTTGGTATCGATCACGACGTATTTGAAGGTCGCGGGATCGTCGGCCAGGGAAGCCTTGAGGCATTTGGCATTGGTCCCGGCTGCGGCGTCATGCAGCGTCCATCCGGCTGCCGTGATGGACTCAATGGTGGTGAATGCCTTGTTGCAACTGGCGGAGAGGTTATTGACGTTGGTCTCGCCGGTCAGAATGGCCACCAGATCGGCCAGGATGTTGGCTGCCGTCGCCCCGGCGACATAGGTGTACTTTGAATTCATTGTTTTTATCCCTTGCGGACAGCAAACATTTTGGTTGAAGTTGACCCTTGGAGGCAGATGAAATCGAGGCCGCCTTTTTGCAGCACGTCGAGATTGGAGGCCACGCCTTGCGGCAATGCCCATACCTCGCACAAAGAAGAGATCTCCCCGTAGGCTTCGGGCATAGTCGAATAGTTCAAGAACGAAATCGGGAAGAAGGGTGTGACGTAGCCGCCGCTCTCATCCGGCACCCGTTGATCGATGCCGTTCAATTGGGCAAACATCTTGAAGACGGACAACTGGGAGTTGGAGCCATCCGAGCCGAACGGTCCGGTGAATCCGTACAAGGGAGCAGATGACCCGTTGAGCGTTGTTCTTGTCCGGTCCATGTACCGGGGGGCATAGGCGGAAAGCCCATTGCTGGTGGCGGTCAGATCGCCCAGATTGCAGAACAGGAACGGGGGCCACCCTGCGGCGACCGTGTCCCATGCGCATTGCCGAGTCCGCTCGAAACACCCGGACGGCCCGGCATTGGTGACGCTGCCCCACAGGCCATTGGACATCCCGGCCAGCAGCAGGAATCGGGCAGAAGAGCAAATGTGGATCGTCCCGGCGGTATTGGTCGACATACGCTGATTGCTGTTGGCGACGTCCGAGGTGTAGCAGAGATTCGTCCCGGCATGGGTTGTGGCGTTGTAATCCTCGAAGACCTTCGTGATGATTGACCCTGCCGTGTTGGTGTTGACCTCGACGAACTTGAACCGGGTGGCGTCATCCGCCAGGGGTGCCTTGATCACCTTGGCGTTCAGCCCGGCGGACCCGTCGTGCAGCGTCCACCCAGGGGGAATCTGGGACTCGATGGTGGTCAGACCCTTGTTGCAACTGGCGGACAGACTGGCGATATTCGTCTCGCCGGTCAGGATCGCCACCATGTCATCGAGGATGTTGGCCGCTGTCGCCCCGGCCAGATATTTGTAGTCGGCGCGCATTGTCTACTCCCGTCGCGCAACGAAGATCTTGGTTGAGTTCATCACCGTGAGGCAAAAATAATCGACGCCATTTTTCTGGATCGTTTCTCCCTGGTTCGCCACACCCTG